>JALWHQ010000430.1 GCA_026983525.1 Anaerolineae bacterium
GGTGTGGCTCCCTCGGGCAGGCCGATGCTCTTGAGTTCGAGATAGGCCAGCGGGGCGTCGTCGCCGGCGAACAGCATGGGCCGGCCATCGGCCAGTTCGACCATCACGTAGCGTTCCGGCTTGCCCAGCGCCTCGGCTACGCGGGCGGAGGCCTCGCCCAGCAGGGTGGCGCGGGTCGTGTCGTCGAGGGTCTGGTTGGTGGTGATCTTGAGAAAGGGCATCTCCTCTCCTCCCCGCCGGGTCACGATCGCCGATTCGACGGCCTGCGGTGAATGATAACCCGCTGGCCGCTCGCGACAAAGGGTGGACCGTCTGTCGGATAGGGTTGGCGGAGAAGGGTGCGCAATGCCAGAATCCGACGCGGCGGAAGGAAAATGCCGTGAAGGTCCCCTGGGCCGTGTCCCCCCTCCTTCACGAAGCCGCCTGTCCCGTCGCACCGTCGGGGCAGAGTGACCTTCAGCTTGAAGTCCGACAGGCTGCCAGCATAAGGAGATGAATCGATGAACTTCAGAGTATTTTCCCTGGCGACCCTCGTTGCCGTGTCCCTCTCCAGCACACCGCTTCGGGCGGAGGTGGATCTGGCGGCCGATGTCCGTCCCCAGGCCAGCACCTACGTGTTCGATCTGGTCGATGCCGGCTTCTATTTCACCAGCGGTACCCTCTTCGCATCGGCCCGGTTCGACTATGACACCTACGTCATGACCGTCCTGGAGCCGCTTACCGCCTTCATCGACGTGACCGACACCACCTCCTTCGCGGGCGGTGTGGTATGCGTGGGTCTCAACTACGAGCGGGCCACCTGCGCGACGGGGCCCGGCGGGACGGTGCATCTGGAGGTGCCCCTGGATCCGGGAACCTACACCTTCTACGTGGGCTACCGGGGGGCTCCCCCCGAGGCGCCGTCCACGTACGATTTCGTCGCGGAAGGTTTCCCGCCCCCCGTCGGCCAGTAGCTCGTGGTCGAGGGATTCACGCCACCGGAGTAGTTCCCGCCGGCGCACCTCTCCGTCGGTGAGGCACCGCGGAAATCACCCCTGCGCCTTGACCTTGCGCGGGAATATTAGTACTTTCCCATACTTTTCCCGCACTTCGGGAAGGTGGGGCGGACCCGCGCCCCCGTCGGCACCGTCCGGCGGGGGCGCGTTCGCCCCTGAACGCAAGGTTCTGAGGAGACGCATGCCGTGGAATTGACCGGTGCCGAGATCTTCGTCCGCTGCCTGCAGGACGAGGGGGTTGAACACATCTTCGGGTATCCCGGCGGTGCCGTACTGCACATCTATGACGAGCTGTACAAGCAGGACAAGGTACAGCACATCCTGGTCCGGCACGAGCAGGCGGCGACCCACGCCGCCGACGCCTATGCGCGTGCCACGGGCCGTGCCGGCGTGGCGCTGGTCACCTCCGGTCCCGGCGCCACCAACGCGGTCACCGGCATCGCTACCGCCTACATGGATTCCGCGCCCCTGGTGGTCTTCACCGGCCAGGTACCCACCGCGCTGATCGGCAACGACGCCTTCCAGGAGGTCGATTCGGTCGGCATCACCCGTCCCTGCGTCAAGCACAACTTCCTGGTCAAGGATGTGCGCGACCTGGCCACCACCATCAAGAAGGCCTTCTACATCGCCACCACCGGCCGGCCGGGTCCGGTGGTGGTGGACATCCCCAAGGACATCACGGCCGAGAAGACCGAGTATCACTATCCGGAGACGGTTTCGCTACGCTCCTACAACCCCACCGTGAAGGGCAACATCCGCCAGGTGCGGCGCGCAGTGGAGATCATGCTCGGCGCCAGGCGGCCCATGATCTACACCGGTGGCGGGGTGATCCTGGACGATGCGGCCGAGGAGCTCACCACCCTGGCGCGGATGCTCGACTTCCCGGTCACCAATACCCTGATGGGGCTGGGCGGCTTTCCCGGCACCGACCGCCAGTTCGTCGGCATGCTCGGCATGCACGGAACCTACGAGGCGAACCTGGCGATGCACAACTGCGATGTGCTGATCGCCATCGGCGCCCGTTTCGACGACCGGGTCACCGGAAACGTGGAGAAGTTCTGCCCCACCGCCACCATCATCCACGTGGACGTGGACCCCGCCTCCATCTCCAAGAACGTCAAGGTGGACGTGCCCATCGTCGGCCGGGTCAAGGTGGTGCTGCAGGACATGCTGCGGGAGCTGGCCAAGAGCGACCGCCGCCCCGACGTGGAGGCGCTGGCCGAGTGGTGGAAGCAGATCGAGGAGTGGCGCTCCATGGAGTGCCTCAAGTACGATCGCGATGCCGACGTCATCAAGCCGCAGTTCGTGGTGGAGAAGCTCTTCGAGGTGACCGGCGGCGACGCCTTCGTCACCTCCGACGTGGGTCAGCACCAGATGTTCGCGGCCCAGTTCTACAAGTTCGACAG
>JALWHQ010000431.1 GCA_026983525.1 Anaerolineae bacterium
ATGTAGCTGTTGGGGTAGGTGAGGGAGTATAGGTGGGGGTAGGAGTAGGCGTTCCTATTGGGCCGTCTGGAGCGTCCAGATAGATAGGATCGGCAGAGACGCGAAAACGGACCTGCCCATTTACCGTTCCGTCCAGATCGTTGGTATCACCGTCTCGAATGACGAGAGGAGTTTCACTGCCGTACTTGTTGGTAATCCGAATCGCAGGCCAGTTTACGGTGATGGGATAATTCCCATTCCCCTTGTACCAGAGGACCCAGAATTCCTTTCCGTTCTTCTCGTACCGGTACCCTTCGATGGTGTTCCCATAAGAATTTGTGGGCCCTAAGTAACGGGCGCCGGTGAACTGGGTAACACCAAACCGGTAAGCATAAAATGATGGTTTGTAGGAGCCATCCTGTCGGACCAAACCGTGGGAGTTGGAGGCGTTGGTTTCGTAAGGGCCTGTATCACGTATGGTATACCAGATGAAGGGATGGTTAGGGAGGATGGTCAGGGCGCGCGCAAACACTTTCAACACGTAACGGGCTTGGTTCTCATCGTTGAACTCATCTGGGTGGTCCGGTGCAAAACTGCGCATACCCACCTCGGATATCATCATGGGCTTGTTTCCGTATCCATAACGTTGCATCTCGCTTCGGATGTATCCTGCTTTGGCCAAGATATCCGGTCCGTACTGATCGGCGTACCAGTACTCCCACAGTTGGCGCCACTCGAAGTACGTGTGGAAATTCATCCAGTCGAACCAATCTCCGGCTCGACGAGCGCCTATGACCTCATCCAGGAAGTATGGGTCAAAGAGCCCGTCATTCGGATAATCCCAAGAGGGATCTGTGCGGAAGTACCAGAACCAGTCATGAGCCACGCCGCCAAAAATGACGGTGGCCTGAGGATCCACACCTTTAATGGTCTGGTAGGCCTTCTTCAACATAGTCACGTAGGCATCATAGAAGGTGTACGTTTGCCCGCCTACAGTCACCTCTCCTCCGAAACACCCCCCAATGGCTTTACTCACCCACGGGCGGAGGTGGTAAATACTGTCCGGTTCGTTGTAGATTTCCCAATGTTTTGCGTTGTAGGGGGGCTGGCTGTATCGTTGTACGAGTGCTTGTAAGAAGGCAACATAGGCATTCATTTTGTCGGCTGCCACCGGCCCACAGGTGGGGCGAGCGTATTGGGGATCGTTGCGGAGGGAGGGATGCTCGGAGGCTGCCCATTCGGGAATGTCACGCACAGTAACGATAGGCTTTAGTCCCAGGGCAGCAATACGGTTAAAAAGCACATCCGTTGCCGACCAGTCGTAAGGATCCCCTTCGTTGGGCTGAATCTCCTTCCAGGGAAGGTTGATGCGTACCCATGTCGCGCCAACAGCGCGAGCGAGATCCAAGTCAGATGAGGTGGCCATGCCCTGCAGAGATCCCACGATTTGGACACCGAACGGGGAGCCAATGACAGGTCCAGGTGTTGCTGTAGACGCGATATCTGCAGGAAGGGTATAGGCGCCGGCACCGGTGCTCATCAAGAGCATTACACATACGAGGATGATTATCCAAGCCTTTGGATGACCTTTGGTAGGAGATATCTCCATAGGACTATCCTCCTTGTTCTGCCCTTAACCACACGGTTTGGTAGGGTTCAAGGGTCAGGGTAAGGGTGTGATTATAGGTAGAGAGTTTGCGTTGAGTTAATATTTCCTGCCATGTACGTGCACGAGGTAATTTGTCATCGAGGTGCACAGTCAGGTTGATGGATTCTGCTGTGACGTTCGTAAGGCACAACATAGTTTCTACACCTTCGCGCAGGAGCGCAAATACGCGCCTGTCCAAGGAGAGCACCCGTTGGCGCGCCGTGGGATGGAAGGCCGGCGATGTGCGCCGTTGCGTGAGGAGGTGGTGATATCCGGCGAAGACGCGCGCTCGATGGTCGGACATATCCCGCAGCCACTCTTCCACGGCCGCGAGGTCGAACTTCTCACGATTGATGGCTCGCGGATATCCCCGCTCCTCCACACAGCGATGGCAGTTGCGTGAGCCGAACAGACTGTGCACGTAGATACCGGGGACACCCACGAGTTCCAACATGATCGCCTGGGAAGCGAGAAAGCGGGCGATGTCCAGGTCCGGGTTTGGATGGGCAGGGTCGTTGAGGGCATCGTACAGCGTGATGTTCAACTCGTACACGCTCTTTCCGCCGTTGGGGAGCGCGCGGTAAGACACTTGACCGCCGTGGGCCAGGGTCATGTCCACCAGGGCCTGGATTTCCCCGTCGCTCAGGATGCCCTGGGCAGGCAACACGCCGATGCCGTCGTGAGAGGCGATGAAATTGAAGAACGTGGTCGCGTCGGAGGGGGTGGAGAGGTTGCGCGCCCAGGTGGTCAGACGGCCGACATC
>JALWHQ010000432.1 GCA_026983525.1 Anaerolineae bacterium
TTCTTGTACAGGTTGACGTATAATTTGGAGTAGTGACGTTGTGCGTCGTGCGTTGAGGATGGGGTCAGGGAGGCCCATTGGCCCTGCCGCAGCCTTCTTCCAGCCCCGCGGCCTTGCGCGCCCACGCCCGCGCCAGGGCTTTCTCTATAAGTGGGAGGTATTCTGCCGTGGTTGTTTGGGGGGGCGTGGTTTGGCGTTCACTTCCCACGAGATGATAAATCCCTCCCCCTGCGTAGTCGAGGACGTACATTTCGCCAGTCTCGTCCTCGCCAAAGGTGCTCACATTCAATCCGGTGGAAAGAAACTCCGCCCACTCCCATCCATCAGCCCTTCGTCGCAATCCCCAAATGGTCCCCGTGCAGAAATCCGAGAAGAAGTAGGTGCCCTGAATGTCCGTGTAGGTAGGGCCACGATATACATACCCGCCCGTGATAGAACATCCCTTGTCGTGACCGTATTCCACAACAGGCGGCGTTAAGCCCGTTGGGTCACACCCTTCGGGAGGTTCGAAACAATGAAAGCCCTCCATGATGTCCCACCCGTAATTCTGCCCCCCAGGATCAGGGGCCAGGGCCACGTCCACTTCTTCCCACTTGTTCTGTCCCACATCCGCAATGTAGAGATCGCCGGTTTGGCGGTCGAAGGAGAACCGCCACGGGTTGCGCAGGCCATAGGCCCAAATTTCAGGGCGTGCGCCCTCTTGCCCTACGAATGGATTATCGGATGGTACCCCATAGGGATCTCCCCCGTCCACGTCGATGCGCAGCATCTTGCCCAAGAGCACGCCCAAGTTCTGCGCGTTTCCCCACGGGTCTCCTGCACTACCTCCATCCCCCATGCCGATGTAGAGATAACCATCGGGGCCGAACTGGAGTTGCCCACCATTGTGGTTGGCCGCCGGCTGTTCGATGTAGAGGAGTACCCGCTCGCTGTTCGGGTCAGCACGATTAGGGTCGGAGGATACCCGATACTCCGCGACCACCGTATTCCCCTTCTGGTCCGTGTAATTGACGAAGAAGCGCCCGTTGTCCTCATAACTGGGGTGGAATGCAATGCTGAGCAATCCTCGCTCACTCTCCCGCGAGCGGACCCGGTCGGTAATGTCCAGAAAGGGCTGGGGTAACCGTTTGCCGTCTTGCAGTATCCAGACGCGACCGGGTTTCTCCACGACGAACATGCGGCCAGAGCCATCGCCGGCGTGGGTCAGGTACGTGAGTTGCTGAAAGTCGCTGGCCACTTTCTCCAGGCGGATGGTCGCCCAGGGCGCGACGGACACAGCAGCGGGCGTGGGCATGCTCGCCCGTTGGGGAGTGCTTGGGCCCGGTCGTTGCCAGGGCCGAGCGATTACGGCAACGGCGATGAGAACGATGACGATGCTTACAATGGCGATGGTCCCTACTCGGCGCACGGTTATGCTCCTTGGGCACGATCTACGGCTCGCGGGATGACACGGCGCATGAGCACGCGTACCATCTCCTCGCGATAGGCTTTTGTGGCCCGGTACTTCGACGTGCGGAGGCGGGCCTCTTGCAGGGCGGATTCGATGGCCGCGTCGAGGGCTTCTTCAGCCTGCACGGGCTGGCCCTCCAGAGTACGTTCAGCCTCGCGCGCCCGGAAAGGCACAGGCCCTGCGGGGCCAATGCACAGGCTCACATGGGCGAAGCGTTGGCCGTCGGGCGTCAGGCGGACGCGCGCGGCCAGGCCCAATATGGGGAGGGCCACGCCTTGAGGCCGCATGATGCGGTCGAACGCGCTCCCCTCGTGCGGCATCCGGGCCGGAAATCGAAACGCGGTGATCAGTTCTCGGGTGGGATCCACCGCGGAGCGCCCTGGCCCTAAGAAAAGGTGCAGGATGGGGAGCCAGGAACGCTGGATGTGTCCCTCTTCGTCCAGGCGGGCCACCTGGGCCTCGGCTTCCAAGGCTACTAGGGAGACGGTGCCATCGGCCGCGGGCAGGGCGTGAGCCACATTGCCCCCAATCGTTGCCACGTTTCTCACTTGCGGCCCCCCGATAACGCCGCACGATTCTACCAGGCAGGTCGCGTGCTCCCGCAGCAGGTCGGAGCCCACGATTTGGGCATGGGTCGCGGCCGCGCCAACGTAAATATGATCCCCCTGGCGATAAATGGCCGTCATTTCCTCGATGCGGGAGACATCCACCAGGGCAACGGGAGGGGGCACGTCTCCTTCTTCCAAATCAAGGAGAAGGTCGGTGCCGCCGGCAATGACACGGGCTTGGCCATCGTGAGCGCGTAGCGCGTGCAGGGCATCGGCCACAGATTGGGCGAGATAGTAGTCGTGCCAGAGCGTCATGAGTATGTCTCCTCGAGAGGTCGCTTGTCCATTGTACCCGATTGGGCTGAGGTGGACAAGAA
>JALWHQ010000433.1 GCA_026983525.1 Anaerolineae bacterium
CGCCAACGCCTACGCCCAGCCCCACACCTACCCCCTTCCCGCCGTCGAACCTTTTCATCCCGTTCCTCCTGAAGTAAGTGCAAAGTGCAAAGTGAAAAAGGGAAAGGGGAAAGGGGGCGGCGCTGGGGCGTCCGGTTGTGGCGTGCGCCGCGTTTGTTGGCCTCCGTTCTTTCCTCAAGGAGAGATCGGGGGTATACTTGCGCACAGGACAAGTCGTAACCCTGTGGCACGATGTGCATCCCTATAGAAGGGTTATCCATACCACGCCGACCCACTCAAATCCTGGGAAGCAAAAGGAGGACGGTAATCCATGGGGCTTTTGGACAACCTGAAGCGGTTATTGGTTGAGGAAAAAGAAGAAGCGGCCAAGGAAGGCACTCCCCGCCCCGAGGATTTTGTCGAGGCGGAACCTCGTCACATCTCAGGGGATGAATTCCACACCCTCATCCAGGAGGGCGTGGTGTTGGTAGATTTCTGGGCTGAGTGGTGCGTGCCCTGTCACGCGGTGGCACCGGCCGTGGCAGAACTGGCCCGTAACTACGGCGACGAGGCGACCATCGCCAAACTGAATGTGGACGATTACCCTCAGGTTGCCGGGCAACTGGGCATCATGGGGATCCCCACCATCATCATCTTCAAGGATGGGCAGGAGTTCAAGCGATTTGTCGGCGTTCAGCCCTATGGCCGACTAGCTTCCGCATTAGAACAGGCCCTATCTTAATCATATCGAATTACCATGACAGAAGCCTATAAGTTAATCGATTGGGGGTGGCTGCTTCGCCAGATTCCCTGGGTGCTGGGCCTCTCCATCGTGTTGGCCGGGCTCAGTTGGGGACACTGGGAAGCCATGATGTCGCGCCAGCGTCATCGTGACGTCCTGGGACGTCCGGGCTATCGCTTGGTGTTTTCTCTTGGTCTGGCATTGGTGAGCCTGGGCCTGGCCCTGAATCCCACCCGTTGGTGGGAACCCTACCTGTGGGGCGTTTTCACCCTGTACTTCATCGTCGAGATGGTCTTGTCCGCGCGGGCCAGGTATTGGTCGGGCCCGAAGGGAGACGAAACCCATGCCTCGTAAATGGATGCCCATCTATGTGGGGATAGTCCTGCTGCTCGTTGGGACGCTGTTCACCGCCTTTTTGCTGGGCCCCCTTCGGACGTACGCGGACTACGTTGTGTGGGGGCTGATCGCGCTTCTGGCGCTTGGGGGACTGGCCCTGTTGGCGTATACGTTTCTCCATGCTGAACTGTGGTGGTACTTCCTGCCCGCGTTCCTGCTGCTGAGCATGGCGGCCATCGTTTACCTGGGTGTTGAAAGGCAGGTGGGGGGACGCTTGTTGGCCGGGGTGCTCTTCTTAGGATTGGGGATGGCCCATCTGGCCGTGTTCCTTGGAGACCGGGCACAGCGGTGGTGGGCGTGGATCTCCGCGGGGAGTTTCCTGGTGCTCACGCTGGCCCTCGTCGTCAGTGAAGGGTGGTCGGGGCCGTTGTTGAGCGCTTTCCTCTTCGTGGGCATGAGTGTGGTCTTCTTCCTCCTTTATGCCTTTGCCCCGTCCCCCGCCCGTCGGTGGTGGATGGTGGCCTTCGCCACAACCCTACTCGTGGTGGCCGCGCTCACGTTCAGCCTGAGCAAGGAAATTCAGACGTCTGTAGCGCGCTTCTGGCCGTTGACCCTCATCGCTGCGGGTGTGGCCTTCATTGTGTGGGGATTGGTACAGGTGTTCCAGCGTCCAAGCCCCGTTGTCCCTGCCTACTCGCCCCCATCACCTGCCGCGCCCTCTCCCAGTCCGGCGGACACGTCCGTCATTCCCGTGCCCGAGGTTGTATCTGAGCCACCTGCTGTTTCCCCCGAACCTGCGGAACCTTCTGAGCAAGCCGAGGCGACGACCGAGGGACCGTGATGCGCATTGCCATTGTCACACAAGAATTTCCCCCCATGATCGGGGGGATCTCCGAGTATGTCAGCAATTTGGCAAGGGAGTTGGCCTACCTTCACGAAGTTGCGGTGTGGTCTCCCCCTCCCCTCGAGTACCTGGAGCCCGAGGGCGAGGAGCACGATCCTCCCTATAAGCGATTCAACCTGCCGCGCGGTGTGTGGGCCATCTCCCGCGCGTTGCGCCAGTGGCGCCCTGACCGCATCATTGTGGGGCACACGGATCTGAAACTTCTCCTTGTCGCCCGCTGGACATTGCCCGGTCGGTATGTGGCGATCACCTATGGCAATGATTTCCTGGGGGCGCAGCGTACCTGGTATCGTGGGCTGGTGAACCACTTGTTGGCGCAGGCGCGTCCTTTGGTGACCATCTCCCACAGCAGCGCGGAGCGCCTGCGCGCGTTGGGCATTCCCAACCCGGTGGTCATCCACCCGGGCAC
>JALWHQ010000434.1 GCA_026983525.1 Anaerolineae bacterium
CCCTCCCCCTCGGCACAATCGGGCATGCCCCAATTCCTTCTGGCCGAAGAGGCGCCAAACATTCAAGATATACGTTTCCGATTCCGCTTCACAGTGCAAGGAGACGCGGCAGAGGTTGAAAAATACGGTGCCCTGCCACTTGTCGATGCAGTCGTGGAAATGACGACCAACCCACCGGCCGAACACATCATCATGCGGGGTCTAATGACAAAACCCGAGGAAGGAGGATCAGAACAGGGTGAAATGGGATCCTCGCCTGGGAACGTCTTCGAGATGATCCGCACCCAGGGCCAGGTTTGGATAAAGATAGGCGACACGTGGATGATGGCGACGGAGTCTCAGCCGGAGCCAATAGAGCCCTCTCGCTACATGCGGGAATTTCTCAGCGTGGGAACGGCCCTGGACTGGAAGAAGGTGGGTAAGGAAAAGATAAGTGGGGTAGAAACAACTCACTATCACATCGAGGTAACTGCCAACGAAATATCCGCCCCGTTTGGGTTGATCCCCACCCTATTGAAACAATTCGGGGAAACGCGAGGACCAGACATCGCCTTTGATAGGTTTGTGGGGGATGTCTACGCGACGGACGATGGGATCGTGATGAAAGCCAACTACCAAGTAGAATTCAGGATCAACGAAGAGGGAAAGACTGCTCGTATAGCAGAGGTGATAGAGTATGAAGTCGAAGGTATCAATACAGGGCTAACAATCGAGCTTCCGAAAGCAGAGGTACCATCAGCGCCTGTGCCCCTACCGGATGGGGCCGAACTTACCGCGTCAATGGCCAAACTACTGGTCTATACGGTCCCCAACGCGTCCCTCAACGATGTGATGGCCTATTACAAAGAAACTCTCCCCAAAACCGGATTCACCATCCAGTTCCAAACAGAAGCGCCGAACGAAGGGGGCATGTTTACCGTGGCAAAGGATGGAAATACCTACACGATACTCATCGGCCTCTCGCCGGAAGGGAAAACAACTATCACCTTGCAGATACCGTAGAATTGGCCTTTCCACAAAATCCCGAGGTGTAGAAAAGGTAAGATGTTGGGCGTGTCCTTTGCTACAGGACACGCCCTATTCTTCCATTTGCTTTACCCACATTCAGCATTCAAGGACTTGCGAGCGATCTGAAGGGCCGCCCCTACTTCCATATCACCTAACTCTCGTATCCAATCCTCCCAGTCGTTCGAGACATGACGGGATGAGGCACCTGTAAGAAGTCGCTTCAAGCGTTCCCTCAAGTCCATATCTGCATACGGATGTGCTATCACCGTGCTGAGGATTTTTCTCGCCTCTTCCATCTGGCCACAGTGCATCAGATAATGGCCGACACTTACCAATACCCGCAAGATGGGAGGTGTGGCCTGCAAATCTGTCGCTAACTCGAGGGCCTCTTGGAGTAACCGGTGAGCCTGTTCTTGATATCCTTGTTCCATGTATAGGTCGGCCAAATAGCAGTTAGCCATGAGGATGCCCCATTCATGCTTCTGCTCGTTGAAGAGGCTATGAGCCAACAGGTAATAACGCTGGGCCTCTTCCAAGTCGTTACGTGCTTCCGCAACCATCCCTATGTTGAGCATCATGAAAGCCCATCCGAAGCGACTTCCTAATTCGCGGTAGGCACGGGCTGCTTCCCGGAAAAACTGCAAGGCTTCATCGTACTGGCCCTGAATGTACGCGATACTGCCCAGGTTGGCTAAGATAACGGCAATGCCCAAGGGGTTACCCAACGTCTGGCGAATGTGTAGGCTTTCCTCATAGGCTGCACGAGCCTTCTTGAGTTCCCCCTGACGATAGTAAGCGTTCCCAAGGGCCACCAATGCCCGCGCAATGCCTATCGGATCGCCCATCATCCTATAAATAGCCAAGGCCTCCTCTGCCAAAAGTCGTACGCGTTCCAACGGCGCGCCCTTCGTATCCAATGTGAGGGACAAAGCAATAAGAGCTTGAGCTACCCAGGGTAGCGCGTCCGTTTCACGCGCCAGCCGAATGCTCTCCTCCTGAAGACGGATAGCCATTTCGTAGTCCCCTAATTCCTTGTACACCACCCCGCGCACGTGGGCAAGCACAGCACGGTCACGCACGGTTCCCCCACGGTCAAGAAGGTTCTGTGCCTCTTCTAAAATGCCCTGCGCCTCCTCCTTGCGTCCCATACGCACTGCAAACCATGCCCGAAACATCTTAACCCGCCCAAGTGTCACATGGACGCTATCGCTATGCACACCCCTTATTGCCCGTTCGGCTTCCCACAACAGGTCGAATGCCTCCATCCAAAACCCACGTACCTCAAAGAAAACGTAAAGGGGCTCCAGGAGCCCATCGATCTCGCGAAAGGCCCCCTGCCGGAGAAGCCAACGCCAAGCCGAGCGAATATCCGGCCATACCTGCTCGATGCGCTGTAGTGCCTCTTGCTGGTGGGGACTATGTAATCTCTGGTTTTGCTCCCGTACCAACCGAGTTATGTAAAGGGCATGACGCTCGGCCACAGTGCGCGCTTCTTCCGGATGTTGCCCTAATCGTTCTCGCGCGTATGCATGGAGCAATGGATGAAACCCATAGCCGTGGTTTTCCACAAGTGAGAGGAGCGACTTCTGCACCAGATTCCGCAGCACTGAGAGGGGCACATAAGCGACTTCGCGAGCGGCTTCTGACGAGAAGGGCCCCTCAAAAATGCTCAACTGCCGAAATGCTCGCCGCTCCTCAGGATTGAGCAATGCCCACGAGTTATCAAAAACTGCCCGCATACTTTGTTGACGCGCGGGCAAGTCGGGCATGGTGCTCATCAGCAGGTCGAGATTTCCGCTAACAATGCGGGCGACCTCATTTAGGGGAAGATCACGGAGCCACGCAGAGGCAAGCGCAATGGCTAAAGGTGAACCTTGTACCTGGCGACATACTTCCACAACCCAACGTATATTCCCTTCCCCCAGAGTCAGGTTCGGCCGTACACGCCGAGCCATAGTGACAAAGAGACGTACAGCATCGTAACGTTCTAAGTCAGGGACCGTTGCATCAGGGGGAAAGGCCAACCCCGATACCGGGATAACCCACTCCTGAAAAAGGTGCAGAGCTTCACGGGAGGTGATCAGGATTTTGAGGTATTGGGTCTTAGCCAGTAAATCGATAATTTGCGTGCGCGCTTCGATCAAGTGCTCGAAGTTATCCAGGATCAAGAGCATTTGCTTGTCCGCCAGAAACGTAAAGAGCCCCTCAGCAAGGTGAGAGCCTTCCTTTAGGGGAATGCGCAGCGCGCGGGCAATAGCCAACAACACATGCGAGGGAGAATCCACAGCCTCCAGTGGAATGAAATAGACACCATCGGGAAACATCGCCTGATGGGCCCGAGCAGCTTCAATAGCCAGCCTGCTCTTCCCGATTCCCCCCATCCCCACCAACGTTATAAGGCGACATCGAGGGTCGCGCAGACGCTCCTCAATTTGACGCATCTCCTTCTCGCGTCCCACAAAGGGAACAACGAAAGAAGGCAGCACGACGATGGAAGAAGCAAACCGATCAATACGCCCCCGTCGTTTCCCTTCAGTCACCCAAGGTTCACCCGCTTTCAAACGCTCGTACAATGCGCGTATTTCGTCTGGGGGCCCAGAGTTGAACTCCTCCTTCCAGATGCGGAGAAAGGTATGGTACTGGGCAAGGGCCCGCGCTCGGTTTCCTTGAAGGGCAAACAGGCGCATTAAGCGCATGTGAACGTCGACATCCCAAGGGGCAAGCCTGAGCAGGTTCTGTACGTAATGGATAGCCCGATCGTACAGACCGACCTGTTCATAATAGGCGGCTAACCGGGTGTACACGTGTATCGCGATGTTGTGGAGATGCTCACGCTCGTTGCGAAGCCATGCCTCATACGTCTCACTCTTCGGGGCCTGAAATCCTTCTAACAGGTCACCTCGATATAATTCTGCCGCCCGCTCAAGGAGACCAAGCCAATCTTCCTCCTGTCTTTCCGCTCGTCTCCAACAGTCGAGAAACTCACGTGCGTCCACATGCATGCCATCGACCGGATGTATGACTACCTGTGCGCGCGTCACCTCAAGAAAAGGGAGGGGCGCATCGGGCGGGAACATCTTCCGCAAGTGGAATAAAACGTTACGCAAATTGGACATAGCGCGTGGTTGGGGGAGATCCGGCCACAACAGGGTGGCCAGGTAACCGCGCGTGAAAAAGGTACCGGCATTGTAAAGGAGAAAGACGAAAAGACCGCGAGCCCTCGCTGATACAAAGCCTTCGAGCGGCTTTCCGTCCAAAACAATGGAGAACGTGCCCAAGAAATGAGCGATGAGTTTATGCATAACGTTAATAATGGGGGAAAATATTCAGCATACCTCTTCGCTATCGATGGTGAACCCATCGATGCGATTTGATTATATGGACATGCAGGGAGCATAAGCAAATCTAACGCGTTAAACTTTGTCGTGATTTCCACATTCCTCCTGACTCGAAACGCTTTCGAAACGCTTAGTTTGCTAAAATAGACAGCGACAATGCCAGATTCCTTCCCCCGCCCCTCCTTGGCTTCCCATCCGCCCCAGGGAAGCTGTAGGAGGGGATGTTCTTTTTGGGCTCTGAAACTCCTCCGAGCCTGTCTTCTGGTGTATAATAAGTCTGCTCATCCACCCAATTTGAGCCGCAATCCCTATACTTGGACTCTTGACAGACACCCAACGGCGACGAGCAAGGACAGAGGGAGGAAAAAATTCCCCTTCCTTAGGACCCGAGATGTTCTCAAGAGTCCAATAAGACTACTATAGCCACTTGAAGGAGGCTTCAGGAGAATCGTATGAGCCCTTTGCGCGTCATAACACTTACCACGGACTTCGGCGAGCAGGATCACTACGTAGGTGCGATGAAAGGTGTCATCCTCAACACCACCCCCGATGTAGTATTGGTCGACATCACCCACCAGATCCCCCCCCAAAACGTCCGTCAGGCCGCCTATATCTTGTCCAGCGCTGTGCCGTACTTTCCCACCGGAACCATTCACGTAGCAGTTGTGGATCCCGGGGTGGGAACAGAGCGACGTCCATTAGCAGTGCGTACTCCTCGCGCGCTTTACGTCGCGCCTGACAACGGCCTGCTCACCCCCATCTACGAAACCGAAGGTGTGGTGGAGGCCGTACATCTGACCAATTCCACATATTGGCTCCCCCACGTCAGTCACACCTTCCACGGACGGGACATCTTCGCCCCCGTCGCCGCGTATTTGGCTCGCGGTGTTCCATTGAATGCACTGGGGAAGCCTGTACAACCTGAGAACTTGGTGCGCCTGGAGTGGCACTTTCCAAAAGAATTACCAGATGGACGTATTGAGGGGATGGTGGTTCACATCGACCATTTTGGAAACATTGTAACCAACATTCCAGCCGATATGTTGGATGCGCCTCCGGATGTGTGGGAATTCGAAGCGGGCAAGCACCGGTTCCGCGCTCTCAAAGGGGCCTATGCTGAAGTGGAGGTAGGTGAACCGCTGGCTCTCATTGGAAGCAACCGAACCGTAGAGTTTTCTGTACGCGAGGGGAACGCTGCAGCACTGTTGGGCGTCCGAGTAGGTGATAAGGTCTACGCGCGGCGTCTCGACACCACCACCTGACGGGAGCACGTCATCATGGCCCGATTCCGCATCGAAGGCGGCACCCCTCTTAACGGCACGGTTCTCCCAGGAGGCAACAAGAACGCAGCCCTGCCCGCGCTGGCAGCCTGCCTGCTTACCGATGAGCCCGTCGTCTTGCACAATGTGCCTCGCATTGGCGATGTGAACACCATGCAGCAACTGTTGACCACCCTTGGAGCACGAGTGGAACCATTGGGCCCTCATAGCGTGCGCGTTCATGCTGCCAATGTGCACTCCACCGACCTCGATCCTTACCTTTGCCATGAGATTCGTGCCTCTATCCTGCTGGCCGGCCCCCTTGTGGCCCGAGAGGGCCTGGTAGAACTTCCTCCTCCGGGCGGAGATGTGATCGGCCGGCGCAGAGTAGATACGCATATTCTCGCCCTGGAGGCGCTTGGAGCACAGGTCGATGTTAACCGGAGATTTCGCTTTCGCGCGCGCGGACTGCGCGGTACCCGTGTGCTTCTGGACGAAGCGAGCGTGACGGCTACCGAGAACGCCATCATGGCCGCAGTGCTGGCCAAGGGTACGACCATCATCGAAAATGCGGCCTGTGAACCTCATGTCCAAAACCTATGTCACCTCCTCAACAGTATGGGGGCACGTATCACCGGCATCGGGAGCAATGTGCTAACGATTGAAGGCGTAGACCGCTTGCACGGCACGGAGTTTACCCTCGGCCCTGACTACATCGAGATAGGCAGTTTCATTGGTTTAGGCGCAGTCACTCGCGGCGAGATGCGCATCGGCCCGGTGAATCTCGACGATTTACAAATGATCCGGTGGGTATTCGAGCGCCGCCTTAACGTCCACATCGAGGTGGAGAGGAACACCATCGTTGTGCCAGATGAGCAAGATCTGCGTGTCATCCCCGACGTCGGAGGGGCCATTCCTAAAATTGATGATGCTCCCTGGCCGATGTTCCCGGCTGACTTGATGAGCATCGCCCTGGTCGTTGCTACTCAAGCACAAGGAGTCATTCTCATCCACGAGAAGATGTTCGAGAGTCGGCTTTATTTCGTGGATAAGTTGATCAGCATGGGAGCGCACATTATCCTATGTGATCCCCATCGGGCTGTTGTCAGTGGCCCTGCCCCCCTCCACGGGCAAATCTTGACTAGTCCTGACATTCGCGCGGGCATGGCCCTCCTAATCGCGGCCTTAATTGCCGAGGGCGAAAGCGAGATCCACAACATCGAACAGATCGATAGGGGCTATGAACGTATCGACGAGAAGTTGCGTGCGTTGGGCGCGCGTATCGAACGAGTAGAGGAGTGATTAACGAGTAACGATTAATCGTTAAGGAGGCTTTATGACCCAACCACGTCTTGGCATTATTGGTGTGGGGTGGGGTGCACGGGTGCAAATCCCAGCATTTCGCGCCACCGGCTGGGAGGTTGTCGCTATTTGTGGACGCACCCGAGAGAAGGTGGAGCGTATTGCAGCCGAACACGGTATTCCACACGCATTCACTGACTACCGTATGCTTATCGATTTACCCCAAGTTGATCTGGTCAGCATCGTGACGCCACCTGCATGGCACAAGGAGATGACCCTGGCTGCCTTATCCGCGGGCAAGCACGTTCTTTGTGAGAAGCCTACGGCTCTCAACGCAAGCGAAGCCCGTGACATGTGGAAGGCCGCGCTTACCACCGACCGCATCGCCATTATCGACCATGAGTTGCGCTTCCTTCCCACCCGTCAACAGTTCCGCCGTCTGGTCAACGAGGGGTATCTGGGCACCTTGTACCACGTGACCTACACGTACCGCTCAGGGTTCCGTCGCGACCCGGACCGCCCCTGGAACTGGTGGTCGGATGCAACTCAAGGGGGCGGAATGTTAGGCGCGATAGGCTCCCACATCATCGACGCGCTGCGCTGGTGGTTCGGGGAGATCACGGAAGTGGTCGGTTTACTGGCCACCTTCATTCCCGAACGCGTCGATCCCACCACTGGTCAGCCACGTCCTGTCACCGCGGACGACTACGCCGCTTTCTTGGCTCGCTTCGGCCACGACGGACTTGCCGAGGTAAGCGTGAGTGCCGTAGCGCGTGGGCCTGCGCAACGGGTCGTCGCCTACGGCAGCGAGGGCATTCTCATCCTGGATGAAGAGGGCAAACTCTGGGGCGCGCGCGAGGGCGATCCCGGGCCCATGCGTGATTTCACCCGCGTAGATCGACACCCGGCGCACCCGCGCGACCTCCCCGACGGCCCTTTCCCCATGGGGACGGTGCATCTCGCGGAGGCGCTGGCGCGCGCTGTGCGCGATGGAAACATGGAATGGCTCGAACCCGCTGCCACCTTTGAGGACGGCCTGCACAATCAGGAGGTCTTAGACGCAGTGCGACGATCCCACGCCAGTGGCCGGTGGGAGGCCGTGTGACCCGACGCACGCTCCTTAACCTCTGGAAGACGGTACGGCTTACCATCGACCTTTACGCACGCTATGATACTTCCACGCGTGCAGCTGCCATCGCCTTCTACGCTCTGCTTTCCTTGTTTCCTTTAGTTCTCTTTCTCACAGGCGTACTGGGACGTTGGCTAACGAGTGAGGAAACACAAACCCTCATTGTGAGTGCACTGGGCCGTTTCGCCCCCATTGTGCCCGAGCTCATGACGGAGACCCTGGCTCGAGTACTGGCCTTGCGGGGACCGCTGAACTGGGTAGCCGGTTTCACCCTGCTCTGGTCGGCATCGAGCCTGTTCGCGTCCATCATCCACGCGCTGGATCGGGTGTGGGGAGGAGATACCGGACGTGAGTTTTGGGAACACCGACTTCTTTCTATGGCTCTGGTCATTGTAACCACTGTCCTTTTTGTTCTCTTTCTTCTGGTAGGCGCCTTGTTGGCCCTACTACCGCGCCTGCTCGTTCTCCTACTTCCGGTGGCTCCCAGCGTACTTCAGTGGAGTTGGCATCTTACCATTATGGTTATCACCTTTAGCCTGGACGTGGCTCTCTATGCAGCCCTTTATCGATTCTTGCCCTCTCGGTATCCCCCATGGCCGGCTATTTGGGCCGGTGCGCTTGTCGCGGCCACGGGCGAACATGCTTTACGTATCGGATTCAGCTGGTATCTGACCTACTTTGCTCGTTACGGCCTGGTATACGGCGCACTGGCTTCGTTGGTGGCCTTTCTCTTCTGGGTATATTTGAGTGGAACAGTACTCCTTGTAGGAGCTGAATTCGGCGTCGCATGGGAACGTGTATGGCTAAGCGGGGAAACCACATAAGGCCTATCGTTTTTGACAATCTCTGTTCCATGCTTTATACTGGCCGCAGAAACGACTTTGAGGCACTTTTCCCAATCCGGTACCGATGAATTCCCCAACATACTGAATAAAAAGGAGGGATTCCCATGACACACGTAATCACCCGCCTTTGCATTCGCGACGGTGCTTGTATGGAGGTGTGCCCGGTCGAATGCATTGTGCCCGGATTCCCCGAGGATGAATGGCCTCTTTACTACATCGACCCGGATACATGCATCGACTGTGGGGCGTGTGTGCCTGAATGTCCTGTAGACGCCATCTTCCCCGAAGAAGATGTCCCTGAAGAATACCAGGAAGACATTGAACTCAACGCCCGCTTCTTTACCGAAGGTCCTGGATACAGCGCTATGGAGCAGGCATCCGCCTAACATAACATCCAATCTCTCAATCTCTCCATCATGATATCATGTTGTCGCCAACTGGGTGGGCAAATGGTCAGGTGTCTGTTGCCCACCTTTTTTGTTTATCCCCCCCTGTATGGAGGAGTCGATGATGGGCACCCACCAGGAGCGAGTCCTCGTCGTCATGGCACACCCTGATGATCCGGAGTTTGCCTGTGGTGGTACCATTGCCCGTTGGGTGCGGGAGGGCAAGTATGTGGGGTATGTGCTTATCACCAGCGGTGACAAGGGAAGTGACGATCCTACCATGACGCGCGAACGTCTGATGGACATACGAGAGAACGAACAGCGTGCGGCCGCGCGCGTCCTTGGCGTTCACGAAGTTCACTTCCTGCGTTATCCTGATGGGGAACTTTATCCAACCATGGAACTACGTCGCGACATCGTGTATCACATTCGCCGTTTCCGGCCGGACATCCTTGTCTGTCAGGATCCAACTGCCTACTACTTTGGCGACTATTACATCAATCACCCTGATCACCGCGCTGCAGGGGAAGCAGCCTTGGCAGCAGTATTTCCCCTGGCACGCGATCATCTCAACTTTCCCGAACACTTGGAACAGGGATTGCCCCCCCACAAAGTGCCTGTTGTTTACATTGCCACCACACCCAACCCTACCACTTGGGTGGACATCACCGACTTCCTGGATATAAAATTAGAGGCCATCTTGCAACACAAGAGTCAAGTGAAAGATCCCGAAGCCCTCATTGAGCGATGGAAGGAACGTTTGCGCACGTCGGACGAAAATGGACGAGTGCGATATCGTGAGGGATTCCGCGTTATGTATCTGGGCTGAAATCCACCCAACCGAGGGATTTTCGTGTTTAAGAAAGTCCTGGTTGCCAACCGAGGGGAAATTGCCATTCGGATCCTGCGGGCGTGTGAGGAGCGGGGGTTGAAGACGGTGGCCGTCTTCAGCG
>JALWHQ010000435.1 GCA_026983525.1 Anaerolineae bacterium
GCACATCTATAGAGAGCATCCCCTGGCTTAACTCCTCAACTTCCTCTCGAGTCATGGTGCCTAATCGACGAAAGGTGCCGGGCAAATCCCAGCGATGGTTGAAGACGTGGACACCCGCGTATCGGGTATTCATATCCTCAACAGTGACCCCC
Source organism: Anaerolineae bacterium (assembly GCA_026983525.1). Taxonomy (GTDB): domain Bacteria; phylum Chloroflexota; class Anaerolineae; order JAADDB01; family JAADDB01; genus S141-23. The sequence goes on from JALWHQ010000435.1 coordinate 153, forward strand.
AGGTGTTTGTGGATCGCTTCTTCGGGCATGGGCTGGTGAGTGCCCAGGGCAATAAGGTAGTCCAGGGCAGCAACCTCACCCCAGAGGATGTTGTGAAAAAGGCGGAAGAACAAATCGGCAGGGCCACTGCGGGTGCCGTCGGGGATGATCACGAGCACGCGTTTTCCTGCGAGATCCAGTTTCCCCAAGCCTTCCTCGAGGATTGCACGCACTTCCGCTTCTGTCAAAACTCGGTCGGTCACGCCCTTGCCAACCATGGTGATACACTCCTTTCGGGTTACAGGTTACAGGTTACAGGTTACAAGTTAAAGGTTAACCGGCGGCAGTTGCCGCCAGCCAACGTCAACCGCGTTCAGCCTTCAACTTTTAACCTTTAACCTGCAACCTGTAACCACCTTTCTATACGCCGCTGAAGGCCGAGAAGCCGCCGTCGATGGGGATGACCACGCCCGTGACGAACGCAGACGCGTCCGATAGCAGCCAGACTACCGCGCCGATGAGATCTTCGGGGGCCCCGAAGCGGCCCATAGGCGTGTGGTCGATGATAGTTTTTCCGCGTGGGGTGAGATCACCGGTTTTCTCGTCGATAAGCAGGAAGCGGTTTTGCTGGGTGAGGAAGAAGCCGGGCGCGATGGCGTTCACGCGAATGTGAGGGGAGTATTCCTGGGCCATGTGAACAGCCAGCCATTGAGTGAAGTTGCTCACCGCTGCCTTGGCCGCGGAATATGCCGGAATACGCGTTAACGGTCGGAAGGCATTCATGGAAGATACGTTGATGATGACCCCTTGGCCTTGTTCGGCCATGACTCGACCAAAAACCTGCGAGGGAATAACGGTCCCCATGAAATTTACGTCGAAGACGGTGCGCATAGCCTCGACGGGTAGGTCAAAGAATGAATGGTCGGGTGAAGTGGTGGCTTGAGGGTGGTTTCCGCCCGCGCCGTTGATGAGTGCATCAACGCGTTCCCAGTGTTCCAGAATGATTTCGCGCGCTCGCTCCACGGACTCACGGTCGGTGACATCCACGCTCAGGGCGATGGCCTTACCCCCCTTCCGACGGATTTCGTCGGCAACCCGCTGTCCTTTTTCTGGGGTACGATTAAGGATAGCGATTCGCGCGCCCATCTCGGCCAGCCGTTTGGAGATGTGTCCTACCAATACGCCGCCGCCTCCGGAGGCGACGATGACTCGATCCTTTAAATCGAACAAATCCTTTGAATCCGCCATGGATTATTTCTCCTCGCAATACATGGGTCTGCATGAAAGGGGATAGCACACGTGTGCAAAGAGTATACCGCGGAGAGTGCCGCCGAGCAAACGTAATACTCAAGTTGCGCTTTGTGGAGAGTGTTTCTAACTTCCCTCTAATATTCAACTAATGCCCGTCTAACGGTTGGTTGGCAGAATAGGAAGCGGAATGGAAAGAAATTTTGCCGATTTAAGAAAGGAGGTGACACTATGGCGGCTTTGGTACGTTGGGATCCGGTGCGGGAAATGCGGGTCCTGAGGGATATGATGGATAGGATCATGGAAGAGACCTTCGGCCCCATTGCCGAGCGAGGGCGTGTAGTGGAAAGTTGGGCGCTGTTGCCTCGGGTAGATGTTTATGAAACCGATACCGATGTCGTCGTAAAAGCTACTGTGCCCGGGGTAAAACCTGAGGACTTGGACATTACTCTGACGGGCAATGTCCTGACCATCAAGGGAGAAGTCAAGGAGGAGGATACCGAAGAAAACGCGAACTTCATCCGCCGTGAGCGTGTGTTCGGCACTTTCCGCCGTGACCTGACGCTGCCCGTTGATGTCGACGTGGAGAAGGCAGAAGCTACCTTTGAGAACGGTGTTCTGACCTTGCGCTTGCCCAAGGCAGAGGTGGCCAAGCCCAAGCGCCTGACGGTCAAGGCCAAGTAACCTGATGGAGGGACGCCGTGAAAACCGCTACGGCGTCCCCTTCTTTAGGTTCCTGAAGATCGCGAGTCATGGGCATGCTGGTTTGTCGTTGGAGGGACGGTGTAGTATACTCTATGAGGTCGGAACGGAAGATTCCATAGGCAACAAAGCGACGGCATAGCCGTCGCTTTGTTCGTAAGGTATGGGGAGGTTCCCCGGAATTTGTGCCTCTTGTTTGTGATGGAGGACGTATGCGTGGAGAGCGATGGCAGGTTGATCAGGTGCTGCGCCACTTCGTGGAAGTGAAGGAGATTGCCGACACGACCCGGGAAGCCCTGGCGAAGGCCATCGTTCAGGAATTGCTTTCTCAAGCACGGAAGCGTGATTTGAAAGGGTGGCGCGAAGCATTGGACTACCTGGCTGAGGTCCGAGAAGGGTTCGTATTGAGTGTGCGAGCGGAGCAGGTTCGTGATGCTCGGGAGTTGATGTATCTGGTGAATCGCCTGCTCATGGACTGGGATTGGCTTCGTGATCTGGGCATCGAGATGGCACCTTTAGAGGAGATCGAGCGAGTTGGGCGTCAACTCGTTGCTTTCACCATGGCCGCGGTCGCGTTTGCCCTTACCCCTCAACTTCCGGCCGAGGCCGTGACATTTCCGTTGCGCGATTTCTTCCCTCAGCCCACTTACTCTGACATTCCGGTGCCTCGTTCGCCTGCCGAGCTTTGGGAGCGAATCGAGGAGGTGGAACGGGTGGTGTATGCTGCCGGGATTCGGCCGTTGTCTTCACTGCCTGCACCGGGATTGCGTCGAACATATGCCTTCTTCGAGGCGAACGCGTGGGTGGCCGACCAACAAATGGCGCGATTCCTGGGGACTGAGGATTAGATTCTGATCTTTTGCTACAAGGAATCTGGGCTGACGTGTTGGATCCCAGATATCGAATCTCTTGGAGATCACAGAAGGTGAGCAGAGAACGGTCGCACGCTATTCTGTAGTTAGGAGGGATGACCCATGCCGATCTACGCGTATCGTTGCCGGGTGTGTGGTGCGGAGTTTGAGCGGTTACAATCTTTTTCCGATACGACCGTGCCTAAATGCCCGGAAGGGCACGAGGACGTGGTACGACTTTTGAAGCCACCGGCCATTCACTTCAAGGGAACAGGTTGGTATATCACAGACAGCAAGCGTGGTAATGGGAAGAATCCGGCCAGCCAGCCCACGAAGGAAAAGAGTATGTCTGGCGATTCAGAGAGCAGCGAGAATGAATAGACGATAGACGATGGACATATCCCCCTCGGGCGTCCATCGTCTATCGTCCGTTGCTGCCTTCCCTATACTTGGGGAAGGTGCCGTAAGGCTTCTTTGATCTGTTCTTCTGGGTATTCGTAATCCTCCAATTCGCCCCGTAGATATGCATCGTACGCGGCCAGATCAAAGTGGCCGTGCCCCGAAAGGTTGAAGGCGATGACGACTTTCTCTCCACGCTCTTTGGCAATGAGGGCCTGTTCCATAGCAACACGTACCGCGTGCGCGCTTTCTGGCGCGGGTACGATTCCTTCGTGGCGCGCGAAGTGCACGGCCGCTTCGAATATGGCATTTTGATGAACGGCTTGGGCTTCGATCAGTCCCTTGTCGTAAAGTGCGCACACTTGCGCGGCCATGCCGTGATACCGCAGACCGCCCGCGTGGATAGGGGGCGGCATGAAGGTGTGCCCGAGTGTGTACATCTTGATGAGGGGCGTCATCTGGGCGGTATCACCGAAGTCATACGCATATAGCCCTTTGGTGAGTGTGGGGGCTGCCGTGGGCTCTACCGCGATTATCCGGTATTGTTTGCCCTCGCGAATCTTATCCCGAATGAAGGGGAACGTGAATCCGGCAAAGTTGCTTCCTCCCCCAATGGCTCCGATCAAAATGTCGGGTTCTTCGCCGGCCAGTTCGAACTGCTTTTGTGCCTCTAATCCGATAATGGTTTGGTGCATGAGCACGTGGTTGAGCACAGAACCCAACGAGTAGCGGGTGTCGTCATGGGTCGCGGCGTCCTCTACAGCTTCGGAAATGGCGATGCCCAGGCTGCCAGGGCTGTCAGGATCTTTGGCCAGAATGCGTCGGCCTGCTTCCGTGTCGGGGCTTGGACTGGGCACGACCTGGGCGCCGTAGGTTTCCATGAGAATGCGGCGATAGGGCTTTTGCTGGTAACTGACCTTTACCATGTAAACTTTGAGGTCGATGCCGAAGACACTACAGGCAAATGCCAGTGCGCTCCCCCATTGACCGGCACCGGTTTCCGTGGTCAAGCGGCGAACACCTTCCTGGGCATTGTAGAAGGCTTGGGCTACGGCAGTGTTGGGCTTGTGGCTTCCAGAGGGACTTACGCCCTCGTACTTGAAGTAGATGTGGGCGGGGGTGTCCAGGGCTTTTTCCCAACGTCGAGCGCGAATTAGCGGGGTAGGGCGCCACATGCGGTACACGTCCAGCACGGGCTCGGGAATATCAATGTACCGCTCGGTACTCACTTCTTGCATGATCAGCGCCATAGGAAAGAGTGGGGCCAAGTCATCCGGCCCGATGGGTTGGCCGGTCCCCGGATGCAGGACGGGCGGCATCTCAATGCCTGCCGCGGGGAGGTCGGCAGCAATGTTGTACCATTGTTTGGGGAGATCCTTCTCGCTGAGAATGTACTTTTTGCTTTCCATGGTCATGACCTCCTTAAATGAGTTTGAGCAACTGCCGGTCGAGATGCGCGTGTACACGCGGGAAGAAAGGGACAATGACAAAGCAGAGGGTTGAAGAATTCAACCTAACGGAAGAGACTTATGGGTGGGGTAATTACATCGCGCGCGGCCGGGCCAAGCCCGGCCACCAGGACCAGGAACGAAGGAGGACAACGAACGGGGCTACGAAAGTGCCCAAGAACGGCATACGTGTACGTGCTCCTGCTCCAAGGATTGTGCTATTATACGGTGCTCCTGGTGTCGAGGCAAATTTCGCCTTGAAGGTTGAAATGCGCACCTGCTCGGAGGATGGACGTGACCACACAGCGTGAACGTAAAGCACCTCAATCAATATATACGGCACGTTTTCCCGTGGACTTGCAAGTGCACACGACTTGTTCGGATGGCACGCTGCGACCCGATCAGGTAGTGGCACTGGCTAAAGAGGTTGGGGTATCGGTTCTGGCCATTACCGACCACGATTCGGTGGACGGGGTGGATGTGGCAGTGGAAGTGGGGCGTTCGCTGGGGGTCACGGTCATTCCGGCTGTGGAAATTAGTCTCCGACACGAACCGGAACGAGACTTTTTCGACATGGATCTCCTGGGATACTGGATCGATGTCCATCATCCCCTTCTGGTTGACACACTGCGGCAGGCGCGAGAAGGGCGCATCCTGCAGAAGAAGTTGCAAGTGGAACGTCTGGCCTCCCTTGGGTACGATATCACGTGGGAGGACGTGGCCGCGCGCGCTCGCGGCGTACCCGGCCGCCCCCACATAGCCGAAGTGCTTGTGGAACGTCACCCGGACGAGTTCCCCTCCATTGACGCGGTGTTCGAGTCCGTGCTCAGCATCCACAGCCCACACTACGTGCCTCGGCCCAGCGCGCCCTCCCTTGAGGAAGCGGTGAGGCTGGTGCGGGCCGCGGGCGGGCTTCCCGTCCTCGCGCACCCCGGGTTGTACACCGACGCGCGCGATATAGACGACGTTATCGCACGCGCGGCTCAGGCCGGCGTGATGGGCCTGGAAGTGTGGTACCCCTACCACAAGACGAGCGTGTGCCCTGGCTGTTCGGAGGCCGAGTTGCAGCGCATGTTCGATTATTTCGAGGCCCTGGCCGACAGGCTTGGGCTTGCCAAGACCGGCGGAAGCGATTACCACGGAGAACGTAAGGACATACAGTTAGGGGAGCAGGGATTGACATGGGAGCGTTTTAAGGCATTGCAGGCGTACGTTTCAGAGTTTCACCATAGATCATAAGAAAACGACGCGCATCTTCCCCTATTTTGGAACTTGACAGGATGTAGGGGTATCATTATACTGGGTTTGCAAACGTGTGCACTTCTCGTGAGTAACGACATCCCCCAAAATTTGGCAGGTTCTTGTCTGAGAAATCCATGAAAAGGAGGAGGAGGCCATGAAACGTTGGTTACTTCTCGTCACAGTCTTGCTTCTTGCTTCCTTGGTTTTGGCAGCATGTCCTCAGCCCACGCCTCAAGTAGTTAAGGAAACGGTCGTGGTGACCAAAGAGGTCGAGAAGGTGGTGACCAAGGAAGTCGAGAAGGTGGTCACCAAAGAGGTAGAGAAGGTTGTCACGAAAGTTGTTGAGGTCGAAAAGAAGCCTGAACTTCAGGTCATCAAGTTGACAGCGTGGACCATCGGCCCTGATGAGCCGTCCTTCTATCGACGCGACAACCTCATAGAGGCGGCCAAGCGTCTGAACAAAGATCTGGAGGCCCTTGGCTCCAACGTGCGGGTGGAACTCGAGGCCACCTTCGACACGGGCGATTGGGGAGACTACAAACAGAAGTTCATCCTGGCCGCACAGGCGGGCAACGCCCCTGACATTATCCTCAGTGGTCACGAGGATGTCGCGCCCTGGGGCGATGCCGGCTACATCATCCCGCTGACGGATTACATCCAGCAGTACTGGGAGGAGACCTATCAGGACATCATCCCCGCGCTGTGGAAGTCCGTGGAGTACAAGGGTGAGCGCTGGGCAGTACCGCAGGATACTGAGGCCCGCCCTATGTACTTCAGCAAGAAACTGCTGCGAGACTGGGGTTGGAGCGAGGATCAGATCAACGCGCTGCCCCAACAGGTACGCGCGGGTGAGTTCACCCTGTACGACATGCTCGAACTGGCCAAGAAGGCTCAGGACGAGGGTGTGGTAGAGGAGGGCTATGGTTACTGGACGCGCCCCAAGAAGGGTGGTGACTTCTACCACATCTACTTCGCGTTTGGCGGTGAGATGCAGGATCCCGAGACGGGCAAACTGGTCGTGGTGAAGGACGCGCTGCGCAAGTGGCTCCAGTTCCACTACGACACGGTCTTCACCTACAAGACCACGCCCGAGGGCTTCATCGGCACCGACTGGAAGATCTGGCACGAGACCGTGAGCAAGGCGGACAAGGTCCTCTTCTGGAACGGTGGTACGTGGCACTGGGCGGAGTGGACGCAGAAGTACCTGGATGGCAACGAGGACTACCTGTGGGAGAACGTAGGCTTCATGCTTATCCCCGCGGGTGAGCCTGGCTTGAGCCCGACCACCTTGTCCCACCCGCTGGTCTACATGGTCTCCAGCAACTCCAAGAACCCGGACCTGGCCTTCCGCATCATCACCCTGGCGACCACTGCGGACCTGAACAGCCGTCACGCGGTGAACTCCGGCCACCTGGCCATCCTGCAGTCTCAGTTCAACCATCCGGCCTACAAGGCCAACAAGTTCCTGCAGGAAGCGGCCTACATGGTCGAGTACACCAACTTCCAGCCCAACAGCCCGGACTACGGAGAGTATGACCGCATCCTGTGGACCGCGCTGTCGGCTGTGATGGCCGGAGACATGAGTGTGGACGACGCGGTGGCTTTTGTTGAGGACGAGATGCAGAATTCCTTGGGTGACAAGGTTATCTTCAAGTAAGTGAGTCCTTGCGCTGGGGCACATCCCAGATGTGCCCCAGCGCATCCCCGTCCCCTTTTTCTTCATTTAATGAGGTGAAACCCATGACTCAGCAGACTGTGACTGCGCAGGTTACACCCCATATGGACGTCTCCTGGCGGGCCCGGCTGCGCCGTTTTACCACGCCGGCGTTTTTCACAGGGCCAGCATTCGTACTCGTCTTCCTCTTTTTCTTTTTGCCCGTCATATTGACCATTCTCATTAGCCTAACAGACATGAGCGTTGCGACGATCTCGGATATAAAGTTCGTCGGCTTGAAAAATTACATTCGCATTTGGCGCAGCCGCACCACATGGAAGATCTTACGGAACACCTTTATCTATGTAGGCTTTACCCTGACGTTCTTCAACGTGGGGTTGGCACTCGTCCTGGCCCTGATCACCACACACATTCCGGACCGCTGGGGAACAGCCTTTCGGACCTTTTGGCTTCTGCCCCGTATTACGCCGTCGGTTATCTACGCCATTATGTGGACGTGGTTCACAGCCGATGCACCCTACGGCATTGTCAATCAATTCCTACAGATTTTTGGCGTTGAACCGAGAAATTGGATGAGTGCTCAACCGTGGCTGGTGGTCATCGCGGCCAACGGGTTTGTGGGAGCCTCATTTGGTATGATCATCTTCACCTCCGCGATTCGCTCCATTCCTGTGGATTTCCTTCGGGCGGCGTTGGTGGACGGGGCGTCTACGTGGCAGCGCATTCGCTATGTGATTCTTCCCATGATTCGATGGCCCATTCTGTTCGTAGTATCCTATCAGACGCTTTCCCTCCTGGCCTCGTTCGAATACATCTTGCTATTGACGGATGGGGGGCCCGGCTTTTACACGACGGAGGTGTGGAGTCTCCACGCGTATCACCGGGCCTTGTCGAACTATTTCGGCAATGTGCAATTCGGTTACGGCGCTGCCCTGGCGGCCATTTTGGTGGTCATCGGCGTCATTGCCTCTGTCATTTACTTGCGGGTATTCCGGTTTAATGAAATGGTGGCAGAACCTAAGATTGAGGTGATCTGATGACTGAACATGCAGGTAGCCGGTGGATTCAGGTATTTCTCATTATACTCGTTGCCCTGTTGTGTGTCCCCTTGGTCGTGATGTATATCTGGTTGCTTGAGGCCGCCTTTGCCAAACAGACCTACGGCATCGTGCCCTCGGGGTTTACGCTCAGTAACTGGCGCTTTCTGTGGGAGGGCTTCAAGAATATGCCCTCTATTTGGCGTATCACGTTTAATACCTTGGTCTTCGCTGCCATCGTGACTGTGGCGGAAGTCTTCTTCGCCTCGCTCACGGGGTATGCTCTGTCCCGCATGAAGTTCCCGGGGCGACGAATTTTCCTTTCCTTTACGCTTGTGCTTCACGCGTTTCCCGCGGTGACGCTGCTCATTGCCATTTTCTACGTGCTCCTGGTCATGGGCCTGTACGATACTTTGCTTGGAGTGATATTGGTCAAGGCTGCCTTGGAACTCCCCCTGGGTGTGTGGATCATGAAGGGCTTTTTCGACGGCATCTCGTGGGACATGGAGATGTCGGCCCTGGTGGATGGGTGTTCCCGGTTCCGGGCCTGGTGGGAAGTGCTTATTCCGAACATTCGTCCGGGTATCGCCGCTCTAAGCATTTTCTCCTTCCTCTCCGGGTGGAGTGAGTTCTTGTTACCCTATATTTTCACCAGTAGTTTCGAGAACTTTACTCTTTCGGTAATGCTAAGGCGCCTCATCGGCGATTTTCGCTTTGTCGACTACGGTTTGCTCACGGCAGCGGGCCTCTACTACATGCTGCCTGTTCTCATCTTTTTCATCTTCACTCAAGAATACTTGTTGAACATTTACGCCGGTGGTACGAAGGGAACGCAGATATGATGGGAGTGGCAGATAGGGGAAAGCAGATGTGTGGATGATGGTTAGCGGTTAGAGGTTGGGAATTCATCAGTGGAATGGTAAGGAAGGTTGAGCGGGGATAATTCATCCGCATGAATGACCGGGCGGCTCGTAGGCCGTTGAATTGACAATCCGACTACCCGACGAGGTGTAATTATGGAGGTCCGACTTGTACACTTGAGCAAGTACTTTGGTGAAGTAAGGGCGGTTAATGATTTGAATTTGGAGATTAAGAGTGGGGAGTTTGTGGCTCTTCTGGGGCCGAGTGGTTGTGGCAAGACGACAACTCTCCTCATGATCGCGGGCATCTACATTCCGACCGAAGGCGAGATATGGTTTGGTGACCGAATTGTCAATGATCTGCTGCCCAAAGATCGCAATATCGGCATGGTGTTTCAGTCCTACGCGTTGTACCCTCACATGACGGTGTTCGAGAACATCTCGTTCCCCTTGAAACTGAAGAAGGTGCCTATGGCGGAACGGCGTAAGCGGGCCCAGCGTGTTGCCGATATGATGCAGATTGGGCACCTGATGGACAGAAAGCCGGCCCAACTCTCGGGGGGGCAGCAGCAGCGTGTGGCCCTGGCGCGCGCCCTGGTGAAAGAACCCGATATCCTCCTCTTCGACGAGCCCTTGAGCAACCTGGACGCCAAACTCCGCCTGACCATGCGCGGGGAACTCAAGCGCCTCCAGAAGGACTTGGGCATTACCTCCATCTATGTGACCCACGACCAGGTCGAGGCGATGACCATGGCCGACCGGGTGGCCGTACTGCGTGATGGACGCTTGCAAACCTTCTCCACCCCTGATGACCTGTATAACCGACCTCAAACGTTGTTCGTGGCCGGGTTCATCGGTAGTCCGCCTATGAATTTCATCGATGCTACTCTGGTACAGGAAAATGGAAAGGTCGTTGTAAAAGCTGAGGGAATGCGGATAGAGTTGCCAGATGAGTTGGGTAAACGTGCATTGGCCCGTGCCAAGAGTGACCGGGTGGTGTACGGTATTCGACCGGAGCACGTCCACCTGGATCCCGAAGGGGACATCGAGGCCGAGATTTACGTCGTTGAGCCCCTTGGTCGTGAGGACTTGCTCGACTGCCGTCTGCTGGGAGGTTCGGTCATGGGGGTGCTTGCCCCCGCGGGCCAGCCCGTGGGTCCTGGGGACAAGGTGCGCCTGCGCTTTGAGGCCGAGCATAGCCAGTTGTTCGATCCGGAAACCGAGCACACTTTGCTCTGGTAGAAATGAAGAAGGGCGGGGTATGGAAAACTGTACCCCGCCCTCCGGTGCAAGGTCCCTCGATTGTACGGTTCACCTTATGCCGTCTCCGCGCGCTGAGCCTCGTCGCTCCACGCCACGGGAAGCCCGTGGGCATTGAGCAGCAAGGGGCGTTTGCGCCCTCGCACAATGTCCCCATTCACCACACACTTGACCACATCATCCCGCCCGGGGATTTCGTACATCACCTCAATGAGCAACGACTCCACAATGGTGCGGAGACCGCGGGCCCCTGTCTTTTGCTTGAGGGCCTCTTCGGCAATCGCTTCCAACGCGTCGGGGGTAAACACCAGTTCGACCCCATCCATGGCGAAGAGATGCTCGTACTGCCGAACAATGGCATTCTTGGGCTCGGTGAGGATGCGCACAAGGGCCTCTTTGTCCAGGGGCTCCACACTCACCGTCACGGGGAGACGACCCACGAACTCGGGGATAAGGCCGTACTTGACGAGATCTTCAGGTGTTACCTGGCGGAGCAATTCCGCGGTGGAAAGCTTGTGCGGCCCGCGCGCCCCACCCGGTACCGCGGTAAATCCCACCTGTCCCTTCGCCCCAACCCGCTGCGCGACGATTTCCTCCAACCCGGAGAACGCCCCCCCACAAATGAACAGAATGTTCGTCGTGTCCAACTGGATGAATTCCTGGTGGGGATGCTTGCGCCCGCCAGTTGGAGGAACGTTGGCCACTGTGCCTTCCAAGATTTTGAGCAGGGCTTGCTGCACTCCTTCGCCGGAGACATCGCGGGTGATGGACGGCGTATCACCGGTCTTGCGGGCAATCTTGTCAATCTCGTCGATGTACACAATGCCCACACTGGCCCGCTCCACATCGTAATCTGCGGCTTGTAAGAGCCCAACAAGGATGTTCTCCACATCTTCGCCCACGTAGCCCGCCTCTGTGAGGCCTGTGGCGTCGGCAATGGTAAAGGGCACGTCCAGAATGCGGGCCAGGGTTTGGGCCAGGAGCGTCTTACCCACCCCGGTCGGCCCGATGAGCAAGATGTTGGCCTTTTGCAGTTCGACGTCTTCTCCCCTGTTTTCCGACAAGATGCGCTTATAGTGATTGTACACGGCTACCGATAGGACCTTCTTCGCTTGCTCCTGGCCGATGACGTACTCGTCCAAACGGCGGACGATTTCCTTGGGGGGAGGCACGCGTTCTAGGGCCGGGAGGGAACGCTTGAGTTCTCCGGTGCCTACCCCTTCCTCTGCGAGGATTTCCACGCAAAGTTGTACACATTCGTCACAGATGAAGACACCTTCTGGCCCGGCAATAAGCCGGGTGACTTCGTCCTTTGGACGTTGGCAGAATGAGCAATGCTCTGTATGGGTCATGGATACCTCACGGTGTGTTATTTGTCTCCTTCTTTCGCGTCCGTTCCCTTTTCCCCTTCTTCCATATCCTGGAACAGGGAATGACCGATAACCTCATCGACGATGCCGTATTCTTTGGCTTCCAGGGCGTTCATGTAGTAGTCTCGCTCGAAATCGGCACGAATGCGTTCGATTGGCTGTCCTGTGTGACGCGAGAGGATGTGAAAGAGGAGGTTTTCGATGCGCTCCAACTCGCGTACTTGGATGCGCACATCAGGGGTATACCCGTGTGCGCCTCCACCGGCAGGGTGCATGTGGATGGTGGCGTGAGGGAGCGCGTAGCGCTTCCCCTTGCGCCCGGCAGCCAGGAGCACCGTGCCCATGCTCGCCGTCCACCCGACCGCGAACGTCGCCACGGGCGCCTGAATCATCTGCATAGTGTCGTAGATGGCTAGTCCGGGGTACACGTGTCCACCGGGTGAGTTGATGTACATGTGGATGTCACGCTCGGGATCTTCACGATTCAGAAACAGCAATTGAGCAACGATCAGGTTGGCTACCTGGTCGTTGATAGGGGTGCCAAGAAACACAATGCGTTCCTTGAGCAGCAGTGAGTAGATATCGTAGGCTCGCTCCCCACGGCCGGTTTGCTCGATGACCATGGGGATTAAGGCTCTGGGATCCATTATATCTGTCATGTTGTTACGCCTCCCGAGGGGATGAGGTCGTCGGCTCTTCTGTTCCTTGGTCCGTCTCTTCGGGTGCTTCGGTGCCTGCTGTTTGGGCGTCTTCGCGTGTTGCCGAAGCGTGTTCGACTTCCTTCGGGCGTGGAGTTTCCTCTGCATTTGTCTCCGCCTCGGCTACTTCTAGTTTACCCTGAGCGACTTCACTCATGAAATTGAGCACAGCGAGGCGGAAGAGTTCTCGGAACACGTTGTTTCTGTATTCCTCGTCTGTCTCCATACGATGGTTGAATTCTTCTACCGAATATCCTTGGAGGATCAGGTTGACGATAAACTCTTCCCAATCGGCTTCCTTTGGTTCGATATTGTGTTCTTTCGCGATAGATTCCAGGATGAGGTTCTGGCGGAGTTCGCGTTCCGCGTCGGGAAATAGGTCCTCTCGCAGTTGTTCTTCGGTTTTTCCGGCGAAAGAGAGGTATTGCTCCCATTCCAACCCAAGGCTTTTGGCATACCTTCTCATGGACTGGAGATGGTCTTCGACCAAGGTTTCCACGAGGAGGGGAGGAAACTCCACCTTGGCCTTTTCTTCCAGGACTTCCATGACCTTCTGACGGTATGCGCGCCTGGCCTCGTGTTTACGTGCGCGAAGGAGGTTGTCGCGGACGATGTTGCGAAGTTCCTCAACACTCTCTACGTCTGGATTCAATTTCTTCGCAAGTTCCACCGTCAACTCGGGCAAGGCAAGGCGTTGCCCCTCCTTGATTTCAATGGTAACGTGGGCCTCTTCTCCATGCTCGCGCCAAACATGCTCTTCGGGGATAGGAAGGTCGAACTCCAGGGTTTCTCCTATCTTGGCTCCTATGAGTTTCTCCGACAAGCCTGGGAGATATAAGTCGGCTCCTACCTCGACGCTCACTTCTTCATTGTCCACAACCACCTCATCTCCCACCTTGATAGTTACTACCGCGTCCAGTAGGTCCCCTTCTTCTATCGACCCTTCAATAGGCTCATGCGTGGCCCAATCCCTGAGCATATCGGTGAGGACTTTGTCCACATCGGCATCGGTAACTTCGGGTTCTTCATAGGGGATGCGGATGCTCATGTAATCTCCCAGGTCAACTTGGGGTTCGAGGGCCACTTCGAGGAAGAAAGAGGGCCGTTCGAATTCGATGTCTCGTAGGTACGTGTCAATGCTGTCCTGGATCTCCGCGCGATTCAGAGCTTCCTTGATGAGGGAGTCGATTTCATCCGCGAGGAATTCTCGCATAAGGTACTCTCGTCCAACGTAACGCTCTACGATGGGGTACGGTGCCTTACCAGGACGAAAGCCGGGGATCCGTACCTCGCGGCTCACCTTTTTGGCTGCCCGTTGCAGTCCTTGCCGAACCGCGTCCTGCCGCACCGTTATCTTGAATTCTCGGGTGCGAGGTTTTGTAGTTTCCAGTTCTTCTATGAGTATCCGTTCGCTCACGATGCCTCCTGACATGATTTCTCAAAGGATAAAGGAGAAGATGTCTCCTCCTAAATGTCTTTGATTCAACATGGCCCCTTCGTTCGCCCTTGTGACCAGAACGAACGGCCAAACAGCATTATACTTGGGGCTCCAACAAGCGAAGAATTTCCGCTACCGAGTGGTAATGGAATGCCTTCAACGCTGACGGGGCTTACGTTTGGCGCGAGCAAGAAAGGCTTTGAACGCCTCTTGGGCCTCTTGGCTAATGGGATAATACTGCCCCGTATCCTCCAGGGAAATCTCGTAATCTTTCATGACCTGATCAATTACTCTCTGCAGGGCTTCCTTATCCCATTGAGCAAAGGCATCCTCCAGGGCGTTGATAAAACCGAACTGATCGATAAGACACAGCGATGCTTTCCCCTCCCAGATCTCCACGAACCAGGAGCTGTCCACCACAGGGGCGTACCTGACAAGTACCTTGTCCGAGGAAGTTGGGCGGATGTCCATAATCCGTCCACCCAACTTTTTCTCCAGAGCCTGGATATCCTTCAGGTCCGATGAGTCCACAGTTGCTTCGCGCCACATAAGCTTTCCCCATTACAAATGATTGTGAGCAACCACTCGGCATTTTCTCTATTATAGGCGATACGGGATGTCTTGCTAATTTCCAGGAGGGCTTATGAACATACCTCATCTCTCCAAAATGTGTTATAGTTGTGGGCACATCGGTGCACACGTGCACAGTGGGAGGAGATATGCGCGAGACGAAAACACGGGTGGCTTTTGTGGAAATGCCAATCCGTGAGCACACGTTTTCTCCAGCCAATTTGGAGGAGAAGCTTGCTCAAATAGAGGCGCTCATTGCCCCTCTAAGGCGGGTAATCGTGGCCTATTCGGGAGGGGTGGATAGTAGCCTGGTTCTGGCGGTCGCCCACCGGGTTCTCGGTGACGGTGCCCTGGGTGTGATAGCCGACTCTCCCTCTGTGCCCCGCTCCGAGTTGCGAGAGGCTCTGGAGGTGGCCGCGTCCATAGGCGCGCGTGTACGCGTCATTCCAACGAACGAACTCGACGATCCCAACTACGCGGCCAACCCTGTCAACCGGTGTTACTTCTGCAAGTCCCACTTGCATCACGCCCTGTGGGACATTGCCCGAACCGAGGGCTATCGCGCCATCCTCGACGGCACCAACGCGGATGATGTCGGTGACTTTCGCCCGGGGCAGGAGGCGGCCCGCGAGCGGGGGGTGGTGAGCCCGCTGCGCGAGGCGGGCATTACCAAAGCCGAGGTGCGGGCCCTGGCCCGCATGTTGGGCCTGCCCAATTGGGATAAGCCCGCGGCAGCGTGCCTGAGTTCGCGCGTCCCTTACGGCACGCCGGTCACTCGTGACGTGCTGAAACGCATCGAGCGCGCGGAGGAGGGGCTGCGGAATTTGGGCTTCCGCCAGGTGCGAGTGCGTCATCACGGCCCGGTTGCGCGCATTGAAGTGCCGACGGAAGACCTGGAGCGGTTGCTACACTTGCGGGACGAGGTCATCCGCGGGGTGAAGGCCGCGGGGTACACGTACGTCACCCTGGACCTGCAGGGGTTCCGCAGCGGCAGCAGCAACGAAGTCCTGGCCCAGAAGGAGAAGCAGAATATCGCCCGATGAGCGAACGTTACAACGAGGAATTGTTCCCGGATCACGACCGCCTGGCGCGGCAGGGGTTTCCGGAGTTTGTTTTTGGGGAAGGGAAAACGCCGCAGCAGGTTGTTGCGGCAATACGGGCGTTGTTAGAACGACAGGGGGGCGTTCTGGCGACGCGCGTCTCTCGCGAAGCCGCATCCCTGGCGCGAGCGCAGTTGCCCGGGGTTGAGTACCATGAGCAGGCGCGTGTATTGCGCGTAGGCATGTTGCTATCCCCAACTACGATCCCATCCCTTCACATCACTATAACCACCGCCGGTACATCCGACACCGCCGTAGCCGAGGAAGCAGCGCTGGTAAGTGAATTCCTCGGTCATCGTGTCAGCCGCGTGTACGACGTGGGGGTCGCGGGGTTGCATCGCTTGATGGCTCACCAGGAGGAATTAGCCGAGGCGGACGCGCTCATCGTTGTCGCGGGTATGGAGGGCGCGCTCCCCTCGGTGGTGGGGGGATTGGTCGGCATTCCGGTGGTGGCAGTTCCCACCAGTGTGGGCTATGGCGCGCACTTCGGCGGCCTGGCTCCCCTCCTCGCCATGCTCAACAGTTGCGCGTCCGGCGTGGTGGTGGTCAATATCGACAACGGCTTCGGCGCGGCTTTGGCCGTGCACCGAATGGCCCAGATGCTGCGGAGGCATACATGAGCAGGATCGCCTATTTCGACGTTTTTGTGGGGGCAAGCGGGGATATGATCCTCGGGGCGTTGGTGGATGCCGGCCTTCCCCTACACGTTTTACAAGAAACGGTTGAAGCGCTGGGTCTGGGGAATGCTGTGAGTGTCCAGGCCGAGCGGGTGCACAAAGGAGCCATTGCAGGGACGAAGGTGACCGTCGTTACCCAGGGGGAGCCCGACCAACCCCACGCCCACCTTCGCCTTCCGGCTTCATCCCCTGAGGAACACGAGCATTCCCATCGCCACGACCACGCCCCCGATCATGACCACGAGCATCACCATGCCCACACTCACGACCACAGTCACGGTCACGAGCAGCACGAACATCGCGCCCTGAACGAGATTGTCACCCTGATCAAGGAGGCGGATTTGCCCGACCGGGTGAAGGAGCGGGCCATTGCTGTTTTCCGCCGCTTGGCCGAGGCCGAGGCGCGTGTACACGGCATCCCCGTTGACGAGATCCACTTTCACGAGGTGGGCGCGCTGGACGCGGTGGTGGACATCGTGGGGTGCGTCATGGGGCTGCACGCGCTGGGCGTGGAGCGCGTGGTTGCCTCCCCCATCCCCCTGACGCGGGGATACGTGGAGACGGCCCACGGCCGCTTGCCGGTCCCTGCACCGGCGACGATGATGTTACTGGAGGGCGTGCCCGTGCGCGGGTTGGACTTGGAGGCGGAGACGGTGACCCCTACGGGGGCCGCGCTGCTCACGACCCTGGCCGATGCGTTTGGCCCTGTGCCCCCAATGAGGGTGGAACGGGTGGGACATGGTGCCGGAACGATGGACCTTCCCTTGCCCAACATGCTGCGCGTGTTGCTCGGTGCCCCCGTGTCTGCGCAGGATGAAGGCCCTCATGCCCACGCGGTGGTGTTGCTTTCCACCAACGTGGACGACATGCCGGGAGAATGGTTCGGGCCCCTGTTCGACGAACTGCTCTCTGCCGGGGCTCTGGACGTTTGGTTCACGCCCGTGCAGATGAAGAAAGGGCGCCCGGGTGTCGTCATCTCTGCCCTCACCTCACCCGACCGGGCAGGGGCTGTGCGGGATCTCCTGCTGCTGCGAACGACGACTCTGGGGGTGCGCGAGGAACTCCTCACGCGGTGGTGCCTCCCGCGCGAGGAACAGGTCGTGAACACCCGGTGGGGGCAGGTGTGCGTGAAGGTAGCCCGCCTTCCCAACGGCACCATGCGCGTCAAGCCCGAATTCGACGATTGTCAGGCGCTGGCTCGCGAGCACGGCGTCAATGTGTGGGACGTGTACTACGAGGCTGTAGCCCGCTGGCGAGAGGTAGGGAATATGGAAGAGAGGGAGCCAGATAGGAGTGAAGATTCTGTAAGCCACAACATGTAGAATCTCTTCCTCTCCTTTCTACCTTCCTCCTTCCTTGCTTATGGCCGTCGGGTGTTTATCAAAAGTCCAATGCCTACGGTATAATCGGAATTTACGAGGCAGGAGTGAGAATTTCCGCTTTCAAATGGATGGGACTGTTAATGTTGCCCAACCTGACCTACGGGTTGACGTAAGTTTGGAAGTACCGATGGGGGCTGACGTCGAAACAGTGGTAGCCCATGTGCGGGACTATCTCTCCACGCAAGAGGATGTGCTGGCCGCATACCTCTTTGGTTCGCGCGCGCAGGGCCGCGCGCGACCCCAGAGCGACGTGGACATCGCCGTCCTCCTGCGGGAGGACCTGGACAGCGAAGCGCGCCTGTTCCGGCGGCTGAGCCTGGGGGATGCTCTTGAGCAACGGCTGGGACGACCGGTGGATTTGGTGGTACTCAACGACGCGCCCCTTCGGCTGCGGCACCAAGTGCTTCGACACGGCAAACTCATATTCGAGCGGGATCGGGAGGCGCGCGTTGAGTTCGAGGTGCGTACAGGCAAACTGTACGCCGATATGAAGCCGGTGTACGATTTCTACGCCCGGGCCACGCTGCAGGAAATTAAGGAGGGGCGCTTTGGCGGCAGAAAGTGATCCCATTATCGCAGAGCGAATAGGGCGCCTGCGGGAGGAAATCGCGTATCTGAAAACTGAGCGTGCGACTGTCTCGTCTTACCAGGAATACGCCAGCAACGTACGCCTTAAGAAAGCCGTCGAGCGTAGCTTGCAGGTGGCTATCGAGGTCTGCCTGGATATTGGTCGCCGTATCATTGCCGTTGAGGGATTGCGTCACCCAGAGGAAAATCGGGAGGTGTTCGTCGTGCTGTACGAGGCAGGCATCCTGCCTGGAGACTTACTGCCGGTGTTGATCAACATGGCTCGCTTTCGCAACTTGATCGTGCATGACTATGCACGCGTCGATGATTCGCAGGTCTACGCCATCCTCAAGCAACATCTGCATGACTTCGAAGCCTATGCGCGGGCAATTGCGCAATATCTGGAGCAACGATGACCCTAAAGCAGGATCACCTTCGCAACTTTTCTATCATCGCTCACGTAGATCACGGCAAATCTACCCTCGCGGACCGCTTGCTGGAGATGACAGGCACGGTGGACCCGCGCCAGATGCAAGAGCAGGTCCTGGACAGCATGGACCTGGAGCGGGAACGCGGGGTAACCATCAAGGCCTCACCCGTGCGCATGTTCTACGAGTACAAGGGCGATGTCTACGAACTGAACCTGATCGACACGCCCGGTCACGTAGACTTTACCTACGAAGTGAGCCGCGCCCTGGCCGCCTGCGAAGGGGCCATCCTGGTCGTGGACGCCAGCCAAGGGATCGAAGCGCAGACCCTCGCCAATCTCTTCCTGGCCCTGGAGAACGATCTGGAAATCATCCCTGTGGTGAACAAAATCGACCTCCCCGCGGCCCAACCCGACCTGGTCGCGGGAGAGATTGCCAACCTGTTGGGAATCGATGCGGACGAGGTCCTGCGGGTTTCGGCCAAGGAAGGCATCAACGTCGACAAAGTGCTGGAGGCAGTGGTGGAGCGCATCCCGCCCCCGCGAGGCAATCCCACCGCGCCCCTTCGGGCCCTTGTTTTCGATTCCCAATACGATCCTTACAAGGGCGTGGTGGCCTCGGTACGGGTCGTGGACGGCGTGCTGCGCATGGGGGACATGTTGCGCATGATGAGCACCGGCGCGGACTTCGAGCCCCTGGAGGTGGGCGTTTTTGCACCGGACATGCGTCCGACCGGGGAACTGCGTACCGGGGAAGTGGGGTACGTGGCTACCGGGCTGAAATCCGTGCGCGATGCCCGCGTCGGTGACACGATTACCTTGGCAGCGACCCCTGCCCGTGACCCCTTGCCCGGCTACAAGCACATGAAGCCGATGGTTTTCGCGGGCATCTACCCCGTGGAGAGCGACGATTATAATGCCCTGCGTGATGCATTGGAGAAGTTGCAACTCAACGACGCGGCCCTTGTGTTCGAGCCTGAAACGTCGCAAGCCCTGGGCTTTGGGTTCCGCGCCGGCTTCCTGGGCATGTTCCACATGGAGATTGTGCAGGAGCGCCTGGAGCGGGAGTACGGGTTGGACGTGCTCTTTACCGCGCCCTCTGTGGCGTACAAGGTACTCACGACCACGGGGGAAGAAATCACCATTCACAGTCCCGCCCAGTTGCCGGAGCCGACGAAAATCGAGGAAATTCGCGAGCCCTGGGTGCGGCTTGAGATTTACACGCCGGTGGATTACATTGGGCCCCTTATGGATCTGGTGATGAAACGGCGGGGTGTATTCCGGCGTCAGGAGTACTTGGATCAACGCCGCGTGCTCCTGGAGTACGACATCCCCCTGAGCGAGATCTTGGTGGATTTCTACAACGAATTGAAAGCCCGCTCACGCGGGTACGCGTCCATGGACTATCACTTCCTTGAGTACCGGCCGGGGGACCTGGTCAAGTTGGACATTCTGGTGGCCGGACAGCCGGTGGACGCGCTGTCCATTATCGTACACCGGGATCAGGCGTACCGCAAGGGACAAAAATTGGTCTCCAAAATGAAGGAGGTCATCCCCCGGCAGTTGTTCGACGTGCCCATTCAGGCGGCCATTGGAAAGAAGGTCATTTCGCGCGCCAATGTGAAGGCCTTGCGCAAGGATGTGTTGGCTAAGTGTTATGGCGGTGACGTTACGCGCAAGCGAAAATTGCTGGAAAAGCAGAAGCGAGGTAAGAAGCGCCTGAAGATGATCGGGCATGTGGAGATTCCCCAAGAGGCCTTCATGAGCGTGTTGCGGCTGGAGGAGGAATCTTGACCGCGGTGCTCTCCCTCGCGCTGACGCCTTGGGGACCGGTGTTGGTGTTGCTCCTTGGCGCGGCGGCCTTGTTCCCGGTCAACGTTCGTCGGTTGCCGCGCGCGGTACAGGTGGTGACCATCGCCATTCTGTTCCTGGCCTGGACATGGGTGATGGCCTGGAGACTTTTACCCGCCCCTGTGGTAAGCGCCGAAGTGACGCGTGCCCCTCTGGATGTGGCTGTTTATGCTTTATTTCGAGTGGATACAACGACATGGCCTTTCTCGGCGACGGTAATGACGGTGGGGCTCATCGGCGCGCTCCTTTGGCCCACACGTCCGCCAATTGGCCGCGTTTCCGGCCCCAGCGTGGGACTCATGTTTATTGTCGGCGCGTTGCTTATGACTATGGCAGGTAACCTCTTGGCTCTCTTTCTGGGGTGGGTGGTGATGGATGCGGCCTATCTTGCCTTGCTCCTCGAAGCGCACCCGCGGGCCACCGGGCGCGGCGTTGGGTTGACGTTGTTGGGCGCGCTGTTGCTCTGGGGCATTGTGGCGTTACTCCCCACCGACGTAAGCATCCAGCCCTGGGAACAACTCGTGCTGCCCGGATGGGCCCTGGGGGTGCTGGGGCTGAGCGTTTGGCTGCGCATTGGCGTGTATCCCCTGCACCGACCGCGTGACTTGCCCCTGCCCGGATTCCCTCCCCCGTGGTTGTGGTTGGATGTCATAGCCGGAGGGAGTTGGCTGGTCCGTTGGGCGCTGCTCATCGGTGCGAGCACCTTCTGGCAGAACAGGACGTGGTTGGTCGTGGCGGTCTTCGCCTTCTTTGGTAGCGCGTTGGCCGCATGGCTTTCCCCCTCTGTGGAGCGTCGGCTGGAATGGGCCCTTATTCATCGCACCAGCGTCTTCCTTTTATTACCCCTCGCCTCCCCCCCACCGTGGGATGCCTTGGTCTTGTCCCTTGGGATAGCCATTGTCTTAGCAGGGGGGGCGCTTCTGACCTTGCGACATATGGGGCTTCCATTTGCCCAACAAATTGCAAGTGTGTTAGCGACCCTCATCTTTTGGGGGATGCCCTTTACTGCGGGAGCCCCGGCACGGCTTGTGATAGCCGGGGGGATGCAGTGGTACGTGTGGGTAGGTTTCTTGTTGATGTTGGGAGACGCCCTACTGTTGGGGACGCTTTTGGTGCCCGATATAGGACGGGGAAATGATGGGGGGGACTGGCGAGGGGCTTTGCGTGTAGGTATTTTGCTATTGCCTGTCATCCTCATCCCGGCGTTCCTCCCCATCCCTCCTAAACCGCCGTCCACTTGGCTTTGGGCGACGCTGCTCCCTCTCGTGCTCGGTGTTCTTGTGGCTTGGCAGTACGAGCGTATTTTCGTGGACGTGCGCGAGTGGGTGTGGGGGATGGAGGTTTTGACGTATCTTCGTCCCCTGGAGGTGGGGGGCCGCGGTCTAACTGTGTGGATGCTAACAGCCCTGGGGGGCATTGTGACCTTACTCGAGGGGGCGGCATGGTTGGGGTGGATCTTTCTCTTCGGCCTGGTATTGCTTCTCTGGCGATAGAGATTTGTGAGACCGGCCTATGAACGGTAATGATCTTTGGCATGTACTGATGAATACGCGTTGGCCAGACATCCCGCGTCTGACGGCGGGATGGGAATGGGCTGCGCTGGGGGTATTGATTGCAGCCGTGGGAGTTCTCGTGTTGTGGGAGGACTGGCGTGTAGCGCTCTTAGGTTGGGTGGCTGTAGGGGCTGGGATGAGCCTCCTCCTGGTACGGTTGGTGCCGGTTCCTTGGGCACTTTCGAGACTGCTCGTAGTCGGCTTGGAAGGCACGCTATTTTGGTTGGGGGCGCGTCGTTGGCCTCGTTCCCCGCTACGTCTGGGCGGGGGACTGTGGGCGCGCTTACCTATCCTTGCTGTTGCGGGGATTGCTGTTTGGCAGTTGCAGCCTTATGTGCGCATCATGTGGCCCGACTCCGGGCGCGGTAATGCCGCGCTGGTTTTGACCATAGGAGGGATCCTGCTCATGGCCTTGCACGGCGACGGACTGCGAGGCATTCTCGGCCTCCTCCTCTGGCTGAACGCGACGATGCTTACCCTAGCCCAATTGCCCATTCCCACCGATTGGTTCGTCCTGTTGAGTTTGCTCGACCTCCTGATTGCTACTGTGGGCAGCATTGGCCTTTCCAGTGAAGGCGGCTGGGCCCGGCTGATGCGGAGGGTGACGCAATGACCGGGGTAGCGTGGCTGCTTGAAGGGGCCATTGTCATTCTGCTGGGAACAATCCTCTTGAGCCGTTGGCCACGATTACAGGGCGCGTGGTGGGTCATCACGGGGGGATTCTTCTTGTGGGCTTTGGCCACGTGGCCTGGGGATCGGCTCATTCTCTTTCTTGGGCGTCCTTTGTATATGGAGCAACCTTTGACATGGGGGCACCTTTCTCTGGCTTTGGATGGCCCCGCGCGCGAGGGCGTACGTATGATCTTGTGGGCCTTTGTACTTTGGGGGGGGATCTCCCTTCTCTTTCCCTCGTGGGGAGAGGGGGGAGCCTGGGCCAGCCTTGCGTTAATAGGCGGATTATTGGCATTGATGGTGACTTCCCTTTGGGCAGTGGGGTGGGCAGTGGCGATATGGGCTGCGCTGGTCGTGCTGGTAACATTGGGGGGACATTCGGCTCGGGGACTGGGCGTATGGCAGTGGTTGACCCCTTGGGTAGGCGCGACTCTTATCCTGTTCCTCCTCCTCATCTGGCCCGATCCGAACACGTCCGGCCCCGAAGCATGGCGAGTGCAATTGGTGGCTGTGGCCTTGGTATTGTGGGCGGGACTTGTCCCGCTCCATGTCGGTAGCGTCAACCTCACGGCTTTTGCCCGCCCCTTGGGCAGCGCCTGGCTGTGGTGGAGCCATTCTATCGTGGTGCTGACCGTGTTCCACCGCGTGGATTTTCTACCGGGAATGGATGCGGCTTTCTGGCGGGCTCAGCCCTTCTTGCAAGTCGTGGGAATTGTGACCTTGGGCTGGGCAGGGATGGCTGCGCTGGGTGCGCGCGATGTAGGACGTATCACTGCTTACGCCGTGTTGCACAACTGGGCGCTCACCCTATTGTTGTGGATTGCTACCCCACAACGTGAGGATGTGGTGCGTTGGGCCCTGGCTGTCCGTTTCGTGGGAGTGTACGTGACTACGTTGGGGTTAACCGCGCTGTTGCGAGAGGAGTATCGTCGTACGTTCGATAGTCTGAGCGGTTGGGCGCGACGGCGTCCATGGACGGTGGCAGCATGGACTATTGGGGTAGGCACGTTGGTAGGCGCGCCCTTCACGCCAGGCATTTGGACCCAGTGGATGGTCCACCGTTTGCCGATGGAGAGTCCCCTTGTGCCTTGGGGGAGTTTCGTGGGCTCTGCCGGGGTGATGCTCGGAGTGAGTCGGGCTTTGTTGGTTCTTTGGGGCCCCCTGCATAACCCGCTTTTGGTTAGGGAGGAAGGTTTGGCGCGAGCACTTATGTGGGGTATCGTAATAACTGTGGTCGTACTTGCTCTTATGCCTTCATGGGCCAACTCTCTGGGCGGACTTCTTTAGGCTAAGTGAGTCCACAACCTGAATGAATTTCCCTCTTCTCCTTTACAAGTGGACTTTTCTTACTCAAGACCCACGGCTGTTGACGTTGATCTCAGAAGTGTCACCAGGTGTGGAACCTGAGGGCTAAAACAGATGATGGGACTCTCTGTGCAAGAGCAGCGTCTCCGCCAGGGATTGCATTACATGAACCCGCGTCAGGATTTGAAGGAGGTGGTCGATCTCCTTCAGGAAGTATTCGCGCCTTACATGGATTCCGAGGGGCGATACGTCCTTCAGGAGATGCGTCTCATGGCGCGTCTGGCCTCGTGGTTGGGTTCGTGGGCCATGGGCCCCGGCGTGTACGGGAGTGCCCTGGTTGGTTTCGTGTGGCTGGAAAACGGTCACGTCGTCGGCCATGTGACCGTCCAGCGCCTCGATTATGAAGGCATCCGCTGGCAGATTGCCAATGTGGCCGTGGCCGAGCCCTACAGGGGACGTGGCATTGGGCGGGCGCTGATGGATGCCGCGCTCGAGCACATTCGCCGCTTGGGAGGCACGTGGGCCGTACTTCAGGTGCGGGCCAACAACGAGCCTGCGCTTCACCTTTACCGCAGTCTTGGGTTTGAGACTGTTGGAGGCGAGGCCCGGTACGTGTGTACCATCCCTGCCCTCAACAGGGAACGACTCCAAACCCCACGCCTGGTGTTGCAGCCGTTAAGTTTCGAACACCTCGGGAGTGTGCGGGACCTGTACGCGCGCAGCCTGGGGCCGGACGCGCGCTGGTGGCGGCGTTCTTACCCGGCTCGTCCGCCCTATCCCGGCCTGAGAACGTGGCTCAAGCGCCTTGTCGGGTGGATCACAACGAAGCGGCTGGGGTACTGGGAGGGCAACCAACTTATGGCTGTCTTGGACGTCTTCGTGGATCGAAAGCAGCGTGAGGGGATCGCCCATATCGCCGTTGATTCGCGGGCCTGGGGGCGGTGGGAGGAAGATCTTGTCGCGTGGGCGATGGGCGTGGTAGAGCGTCACGGCGGTACGCGGATGACCATCCCTACGGACCTGGACTATGAGCCGCTGGTGCACACCCTTGAGGCCGCGGGCTTTGAGGAGGAATTTTGCCTGCTGAATATGCGCTTACGTGTGAAGGAGAGAGAGGGGGAGGAGTTGCTGCTGCATCAAAGTGTAGCGGAGCAATAAGTCCGCGAAGAAAATTGCAAAGTGTACGTCAAAGACTAAAATTGGAAGAGTGATCCTGAGAACGCATTGGGTTACCCGATAGGTGGGATAAAAGATGCTCACCTTATGCTCAGACCGAGGAGGAGCACATGGCTGTTGACCAGGAACTTCTGGAAATTTTGCGGTGTCCGGCGTGTGTGCGCAACGGCCCGGACGCGGGCATGCTCGATTTGGTGCGCGATGGCACCTGGCTGGTGTGTCGCGATTGCGGCCGCAAGTACCCTATTCGTGAAGACATCCCCGTGATGCTCATCGAAGAAGGGGACAAGTGGAAGGACACGCCAGTCGAGGAATTGCCGGAGCCGGGGCCGCTGGTTCCTGAGAGCGCGTAGGATGCCCCATGCCCCTCTTTGGCGGCATTGAGGCCGGGGGAACCAAGTTCGTTTGTGTGGTGGGGAGCGGTCCAACGCGCATCCTCGCGCGCGAGCGCTTCCCTACCACTACGCCCCAGGAGACGCTGGCGCGCGTGGTGGACTTCTTCCGTCCCTATGCCGATGACCTCCAAGCCCTCGGCGTTGGATCCTTTGGCCCTGTGGACTTGCACCCTGACTCGCCCACGCATGGGTTCATCACCACGACCCCCAAGCCCGGCTGGCAACACACGAACGTGAAAGGCTTCCTTGAGGACGCGCTACACGTCCCCGTAATGTTCGAGACGGACGTGAACGCGGCCGCGTGGGGGGAACACCGCTGGGGCGCGGCCCAGGACGTGGACACGTTCGTCTACGTGACCGTCGGCACGGGCATTGGGGGCGGGGCGGTGGTCAACGGCCGCTTGGTTCACGGCTTGGTGCACCCCGAAATGGGCCACATGCGCGTCCCCCACGATTGGGAAGCCGATCCCTTCCAGGGTACGTGTCCCTTCCATGGAGATTGCCTGGAAGGGCTGGCAGCCGGGCCAGCCCTTGCCGCGCGCTGGGGCATGCGTGGTGAACTCTTGCCCGACGACCACCCGGCTTGGGACTTGGAAGCGCGTTATCTGGGCCTGGCCGTTGCCAACCTGGTATGCGTGCTTTCTCCGCAGCGGATCATCCTGGGGGGCGGCGTGATGCGTCGGACTACCCTGTTCCCCCGTATCCGGCGGGTGGTGCAAGATGTCCTGGCCGGTTATGTTCGCGATCCGGCGCTTGAGGAGCAAATCGAGGCTTACATCGTGCCCCCGGCCTTGGGCGATGATGCCGGGGTGTTGGGCGCGCTGGCGCTGGCCATGGACGCGCCGAGCCAGGACTGAGTGGGCGGATAGAGGTCGGTCGCCATTGGACGCGAGGGCAACCTAACGTTTCACTCCGACAACGCCAAACGCGCGCGGCACCTCTTTGACCTCGAATCCCACGTCCCGCAAGCGTTGCATGACCCCGCGCGTGACGGAACGGGCCATCTTCTTCTCCGGACTCCCAATGTAATGGAAGAGGCGGCCGCGCGGGCGCAGCACGCGGTGTATTTGCGCGTAGAATTCGCGCCCGTAGAGGTGTCCGGCCAGGGAGAACATGGGGGGATCGTGTATCACCACCGAAAACCAGGCGTTTGGCAGCCCCTGTATAAGGTCGAAGATGTCGGCCTGGAGCACGTGAATGTTCGGCAGCGCGAAGAGGTCGGCGGACCACGGGTTTTCACGCGCCAGGGCAATGACCGCTGGATCGAGTTCTACCGTGAGGACGACATCGGCTCGCGCGGCCGCCTGGATAGCCGTGTAGCCCAGCCCCATGCAGGTGTCCAGCACGCGGCCATGAGGTCGGGCAGAGCGAATCTTGGCCGCGGTATCACGCCACGGGTCGGTGCCCTTGATGCGGTGCATGGGGATGCCCGAAAGGGTGAGGGTGGGCGCACGTCCGGTGGGATAGAGGGCCACGACTCGGCCTGTCAGTGGTGAGAAAAGTTGCAGGGCGCGAATGCCCTCCCTGGTGACTTTGTAACACACGTTCTCGTGGGTTGCGATGTGTTCGGCATCCTCCCATGTGAGGAGGATACCGCCGGGCAGGTGAATGCCCGAGGAGGTGAGACGCACACGGCCGCGCGTTTTTCCCAGGTCGAGGGAGACCTCAACCTCAGTGGGAACCTGTTCGCGTCTTTCTGTGAGAGGCCGCACCTCGTAGTGGGAGAGGACGTACATGTTTGCCAACGGTATCATTCACTCGCCTGCCGCCTCCGCGCGCGTCCCCCACTTCACCAGTCGGAGTTCGAACTTGGTAGGCAGTTCGGGCCGGTATGGAAAGACGCGCACGCCGTAGACGATCTGCCCGCTTTCCTGGGCCCGAAGGTGTCCCACGTAAGAGGCCGTGCCATCCTGCACCGAGCCTTCCAACTTCATGAGCACAGCGCGCACGTCGCGCATTTCGTCTCCCGCAGGCCGTCCGTACACCAATTCGACCTGGACGTCATCGGGGCCCAGGCTATCGAGGAAAACCGTTGCCCGCACGGTGACCTCGTCCCCGACGCGCAGGTGTCCCGTTTCGGGGCCGTAGACGCTCACGTGCACGCGCGACCAGTTTTGCCGCACCCGCGCTCGCCACGTGGCCAGATCCCGGGCGAGCGCGTAGTTGTTTTCGCTCAGCGCGCGAGCGTTGTTCATAGCGGGAATATAGTACATGCGCAGGTAGTCCTTGAGCATGCGCCGGGTGGAGAAGCGAGGGGCAATGCTCGTAATCGACTCGCGCACCATCTGCAGCCAGGCATGGTGCTCCCCCTCTTTGGCTTCGTAATAGAGGGGAATCACGTCGTTCTCGAGGAGGGTGTAGAGGGACAAGGCGTCGGCTTCGTCTTGGGCTTCCTCGTTGGGGTACTCCTGGCCCTCGCCGATGGCCCACCCATTGTGGCCGTTGTATCCCTCCGGCCACCACCCGTCGAGAACGCTGAGGTTGGGGATGCCGTTCGCGCCGGCTTTCTGTCCGCTGGTGCCGCTGGCCTCGTTAGGGCGGCGGGGAGTGTTAAGCCACACGTCCACGCCCTGCACCAGGTGGCGGGCCATGTTGATGTCGTAGTTTTCCAGGAAGATAATGTGACCCGTGAACCCCTCTTCTTGGGAGAGTTGGTGAATCTGTTTGATGAGCGCCTTGCCCGGATCGTCTGCCGGATGCGCCTTGCCCGCGAAGACGATTTGTACCGGGCGGTCTGGGTGGGTGAGGATGCGCTTGGCGCGTTCCTTGTCCCGGAAGAAGAGGGTGGCCCGCTTGTAAGTGGCGAACCGCCGCGCGAATCCGATGGTCATGATTTCCGGCGTGAACAGCCTCTCGGCCTGAGCGATGCGCGCGGGGGACGCGCCATGCCGTTGAAGTTGGTCCCGCACGCGACGACGCAAGAAATCGACCAACCGCTGCTTGAGCCTCAACCGCACATCCCACAGTTCCTCGTCGGGAATTTCCAGTACCGCTCGCCACACCTCGGGGTCGTCCATGCGTTCGTCCCAGTCCGCGGGCAGGTAACGCCGCAGGAGGTCGACCAGTTCGGGGGCGAGCCATGAGGGCAAGTGCACGCCATTGGTGATGTGCCCTATGGGGATTTCTTCTTCTGGCAGGTCGGGCCACAGGGTACGCCACATGCGGCGGGATACTCGACCATGCAATTCACTGACACCGTTCACGTAAGCGGCCTGGTTCATGGCCAACACGGTCATGCTGAATTGGGGGCCCCAGGGGTAGTCGTAGCGCCCCAAAGCGAGGAAGCGTTCCCGGTCCAGGCCCAGTTCTCCCCAGTAGAAGCCGAAATACTTGTCCATCATGGGGAAGGGGAAAGCATCGTGTCCCGCGGCAACGGGTGTGTGGGTGGTGAACAGGGAGGTCGAGCGGACGACCTCCAGTGCCTGATCGAAGGTCAGCCCTTCCTCCTTGATGAGCAGGCGCAGTCGTTCCAGGCCGAGGAAGGCGGAGTGCCCTTCGTTCAGGTGGTAGACGGCAGGGCGGATGCCAAGGGCGTGTAGGGTGCGCACACCCCCGATCCCCAGGATAATTTCCTGGGCGATGCGCTGTTCGTGATCCGCGGTGTAGAGTCGCGCGGCCAGGTCACGGTCGGCCGGCGCGTTCTCGGGTACGTCGGTGTCCATGAGGTAAAGGGGAACCCGTCCCACCTGGATGTGCCACACCTTCGCGTACACGCGGCGCCCCGGAAGGTCGACGTAGATGCGGACTTCGTTGCCCCCTGCATCGCGCGCGGGGCGGGCCGGGACTTCCGAAAAGTCGATTTTCTCGTAGATGGCCTCCTGGCCGCCGTCGGCCCCGATGCGCTGGGTGAAGTATCCCTGCGGGTACAGGAATCCCACCCCAACCAGGGGAATGCCCAGGTCGCTGGCCTCCTTACAGTGATCCCCGGATAAGATGCCCAGGCCGCCCGAGTAGATGGGCAAAACCTCGTGCAGTCCGAACTCCGCCGAGAAGTAGGCGATGATGTGGTCGCGGTGCTCGGGATAGGTGCGCGCGAACCAGGTATCCTCCGCGTTCATGTAGGCATCGAAAGCCGCCAGGACGGCCTTATAATGAGCAATGTATCCCGGATCCTTGGTCAGGGCTTCCAGCCGTTCCTGCTTCACCTGTTGGAGCAGTTTGACCGGGTTGTGGTTGCTTTCCTCCCACAGTTCGGGATCCAGGCGGGCGAAAAGTTCCTGGGCCTCAGGGTGCCAGGCCCACCACAGGTTGTACGCCAGGTCCTCCAACCGCCGGATGGGTTCTGGGAGGTGAGGGAAGACTGCGAGTCGGCCGATAAGGGTGATCATCGCGTTCTCCGTGGTATGTTAAGATGCGTGATGGTGTAATGCGTGATGCGTGATGCGTGATAGCGTAATGATATGAGACGTCACGGTGGCACGTGGTCACGTTATCACGTTGTCACGTCATCACGTTGTCACGTCATCACGCTGTCACGTCCCAGCGTTCATAGATGAGTAGTCCTTCTTGGCGTACTCGTGTGGCGAGACGCGGGTGGCGGTTCAGTTCGATGAGGTCCACGATGCGTCCGGGGATGGCCCAATCGAGTTCCCGCCACAGGTCGAAGTAGTCCTGCGCGCTCAGATCTCCCTCGACCGCGATGTCCACGTCAGAATCGGCGCGGAGGCCGTAGAGGGCGGAGCCGAACAGGTAGGCTCGGCGCACGGTGGGAAAGCGCGGGAAGATGCGCTGGGCCACGTCGCGCACGAGGGCCTGAACGCGCGCTATCTCCGCGCGCCGCCGTGCTTCCCGCTCTGCTTCTCTAGCCCGCCAGTGCGCCCGACAGGTCTCGATGTCCACCCCGAAATCCGCCTGTTTCGCCATTTATGCTATGCCCTTGCAGGGCCACGACACCACCCTGCCTGACCATGCATTTGCAAGGGTAGGGGCGACCCGCCGGGTCGCCCCTACGAAATGTGGGCTTACTCGATCAAGCCCGCGACTCGCATGGTGTTGCGGATGAGGGCCTCGGAGCGCTTCATGGCTTCCTTTTCCTCGTCGGTAAGTTCGATTTCGATGATGCGTTCCACACCGTTACGGCCCAAGACGACGGGCACGCCAAAGAAGATGTCGTGCATACCGTATTCACCCTCCAGGTACGCGGACGCGGGGACGATGAGTTTCTTGTCCTTGAGGATGGCCTCCACCATCTTGGTGACGGCCGCGCCCGGCGCGTAGTAGGCGCTGCCCTTGCCCAGCAACTTCACGATCTCCCCGCCGCCCTTGCGGGTGCGCTCCACAATGGCGTCGATGCGTTCCTTGGGCAGCAGGTGGGTGATGGGAATGCCCGCCACCGTGGAGTAGCGGGGCAGGGGCACCATCTCGTCGCCGTGGCCGCCGAGCACGAACGCGTGGGTGTTCTCCACGCTCACGCCCAGTTCCATGGCGATGAAGGTGCGCATGCGCGCGCTGTCCAGCACACCCGCCTGACCCATGACCCGATTCTTGGGGAAACCCGTGATCTTCCAGCACAGGTACGTCATGGTGTCCAGTGGGTTGGTGACCATGATGACGATAGCGTCAGGCGCGTACTGCTTGATCTTTTCGCTCACGCTGCGCACGATGTTCGCGTTCACACCCACGAGATCCTCACGCGTCATGCCGGGCTTGCGCGGCATCCCCGCGGTCACGACCACGATGTCGGACCCTGCGATGTCCGCGTAGTCGTGGGTGCCTGTGATGCGGCTGTCGAAGCCGAAGATCGGCCCTGCCTCCGTCAAATCCAGGGCCTTGCCCTTGGGCATATCCCCAACCTCGGGAATGTCCACGAGAACAATGTCGCCCAACTCCCGCTCCGCTATCCAATGAGCGGTAGTCGAGCCGACCATTCCCGCGCCGATAATGCTGATCTTGTTTTGCATGGTGAGCCTCCCGTGCGTGATTCGTAATGCGTAATGCGCATCTCTCTTATCCTCCAGGTAGAATGATGGGCTACGCATTACGCATTACGCATGGTATGTGACAGATCTCAGCCTGCTTCCACACGCGCGCTCGTGGCCATTGGTAGGCTCGCGCTCATCGTCACCCCGTCGGCCTGAAGGACAGGCACCAGGGCTGCGATGGCGACTTCCAGCATGTCAGGTGTGGGCTCGCGCGTGGTCAGGCGTTGAAGCATGAGGCCGGGTACGATGAGCCAGCGTAAAAGAGGGTGTTTGGGTTGGGCCGCGCTCAAGCGGATGAGTTCATAAGCGATCATGGCAATGACCGGAATGAGGACGACGCGCGAGATGAATCGCAGCACCACGCTGTCGAAATGAAAAGGGGCGAAGACCAGGATGGAGACAAGGAGCACGAAGAGAAGGAAACTCGTGCCACAGCGCACGTGTTCCCGGCTGAAGCGGGCCACGCTTTCCGGTGTCAGCGGGGCGCCGGCCTCAAACGCATTGATGGTCTTGTGTTCAGCACCGTGGTAAGCGAACACACGCCGAACTTCCTCGGAGAGGCCAATGGCCCACAGGTAGAGGAGGAAGAGGGCCATACGAATGATGCCCTCTATCAGGCTGCTCACAAGGGCATTGTGGGCCCATCGTTCCATCAAGCGCGCCAGGAAAGAGGGGAGAAGAAAGAAAAGGGCGATACCAAAGGTCAGGGAAAAAGCCAGCGTGCCCCAGGCCACGGGCCCCTTGAAGGCTTCGCCTCGTTCGCTTTCGTCTTCGGCTATGGCGATATCTGCCGACCACAAAAGGGCCTTCGTGCCCAGGACAAGGGCATCCCATAGGGCAGAGAGGCCGCGGAAGAAAGGCCAAGAGGCCCAACGCGCCCGATATACGGCCGCGGTTAGAGGGGTCTCTTGAATGACGATTTCGCCCGACGGAGCCCGCACAGCCACAGCCGCGCGCGTCTTCCCCCGCATCATTACACCCTCGATAACCGCTTGACCGCCATAGTAAAAATTTGACATGGAGGACCTCGGAAACATCAAAGTGATAGCCGAATCCGGTCTCATTCTACCCCCAAGGTACCGGGATGTCAATGCAGACGCAATAGACGGGAAATTGTCTGGGAACAGGTAATGGCATTTGGGCCCAGATTCTCATGCCCATTCTGCTGGGCATGTTTCCCTTATATACCGTTGGCGATGGATCGCATGGATGTCATCGCCTCCCCATTGACGTATAAAACAAGAGAGTGGGGGAAGGGATCTCCCTTCTCCCACTCTCCAACTCCGAGGACTTTTCGTCATTTAGATATCGTATGGCGAAGATGCTGGGGATTTGATCTTCATGGGTCGGCCATGACTTTAGCCAGCCGTTGTGGGTAATCTGTGAAAAGGCCGGTCACACCCCACTCGATGAGGCGGCGCATGTCCTCTTCTTCGTTGACGACCCAGACGTTCACGTTCTTCCCGGCCTCTCGCAGTCGGCGGATGCGGTCTTCGGTGGCAAGGGAGAGGCGCAGGTTGTACGTGGGGAATTCCAGCGTGTCCCAGTCCACGTCCTGGGCTTCGCCGTAGCCGATGAGCGCGGCAATTTCCACGCGCGGGTTGCGCTCCCGCGCCTCGCGCAGCCACTGATGAACGAACGAGGAGAGCACCACGCACTCTTCCGCGTCCTCTTCCTCGATTTCGCGCAGCACATGCTCCACGACGAGGAAGTTCTCCAACGGAGGGGGAAGCGCCTTGAGTTCCAGGTTGATGCGCCAGTGGTGCTCCTTGGTAAAGCGCAGTGCATCCCGCACCGTGGGAATGTGTTCCCCCCGATAGTGGGCCTGATCCTCCGCGGAGACGTGGCCCGCGTGAATTTCGCCAAAGGGGTCTGTTTCCACGAACCACGAACCCGCGTCCAGCGTTTCCAGTTCTGCCTCGGTAAAGGTGGTGAAGTGCCACGGTTTTCGGTCGGGGAAACGTGTTTCCACGTCGGTGGTGCGAGCCAGTGAGTCGTCGTGCATGAGCACCAGGTGACCGTCTGCGGTCACCGCCACGTCCACTTCCCACATGTCCGCGCCCGCTTCCAGCGCCTTGCGCGCCGCGGCCAGGGTGTTCTCGGGCGCGAGGCTGCGCGCCCCACGATGCGCGATGTTCAACACTTTCCGCTTCATTTTTCCGTGCCCAAAGCGAACCCTCGCATAAATTGGTGATGAAGCAGGATAAACACGATGAGCGGTGGAATCATGGCAATGATAGCACCAGCCATCACCATACCCCAATTTGTGGCCTCGGCCACGACGGTCATGCCGCGGAGGCCGACCTGGACGACTTGGCGGGCGTTTTCGCGGATGATGACGAGGGGCCAGAGGTACTGGTTCCAGACGTAGATGAACTGGATGAGGGCGAGGGCGCCGATGGTGTTCCAGGACATGGGGACGAGGATGCTCCAGAGGAAGCGGAGGGGGCCGGCGCCGTCGACGCGCGCGGCGTCGGCGAGTTCGCCAGGGATGGAGGCGAAGTGTTGGCGGAAGAGGAAGACGCCGGTGGCGGAGGCCATGAAGGGGACGATGAGGGCGAGGTAGGAGTTGCTCCAACCGAGGTCGGAGACGAGGTTGAAGAGGGCGACGATGAGGATTTCGGTGGGCATCATGAGGGTGAAGAGGATGAAGTAGAAGATGTATTCTTGC
The DNA here is from genome assembly GCA_026983525.1 of Anaerolineae bacterium. Classification (GTDB taxonomy): domain Bacteria; phylum Chloroflexota; class Anaerolineae; order JAADDB01; family JAADDB01; genus S141-23. Next base: position 34,627 of record JALWHQ010000435.1, read on the forward strand.
AGAGGGAAGACGAAGTAGACGAGGGCGAGGCCGGCGAGGAGGGAGAGGATGGTCTTAGCCACGGTGACGGCAATGGCGACGATGAAACTGTTCTTCATGTACATGCCCAGGCTGAACTCATTCCAGGCCGCGTAGTAGTTATCCACCAGCGCAGTGCCCGGCCCAAGGATGGGAGGGTAGTGAAAGACCTGGGCGCGCGTCTGTGTGGACTGGGAC
>JALWHQ010000436.1 GCA_026983525.1 Anaerolineae bacterium
GACGATAGGTGTCGCTCATGGTCATCCTCCTGGCCTTGGTGTTTGTCTATGCACCAGAAGGATACCATGAGCGATGTCTTTATGTTATACCCAATTCATAGAACAAATTTTCTGTACGGTAGTGAGGGTGTACGAAAAGGACATTGCCCTGAACCGCGTCTGGGGGTTAGGGCCGAACAATGTGTTCGCCATGGGAGCAACGACCGACGAACCGTTCGGCATCAGCGCAGGACTATGGCGGGCCGTACTCCTCCGTTACGACGGTTCCCGCTGGAGCGAGATGGATGCGCCCTTTCCCGAGATCAAGGCTATGCACGGGACGGACAAGGTACTCCTTGTGGTAGGACGCGGGGGCGCATTTCTGGGGCGTGGCAATACCCCGCCGCCCCTCTCCTCCTGGGCCACGCCCACACCGACACCTTCCCGTCGTAACGTCTATCTGCCGTTTATCAAACGATAGGCGGCTTTTTGTTGGTTGGAGGAGGAGAAATTGAGAGTCCTTTTTGTGGTATTGGGTGCCAGGTATCAGGTATCGGGTATTGGGTATTGGAAACAATCGAGGCGCTTGTGCCCTCGTCCAAAATGCCCCATATCCGATACCTGATACCCAATACCTGATATCCAGTACCCGATCCCTCTTAGATACAAGGAAAAATCGCCATGAAGAAAATGTTCGCTTTCACGCTCATCATATTGCTCGCCGTCTCGCCCCTGTCGCTCGCGCAGGGAGGGGGCGGCGGTTGGACGTGGATGAACCCGTTGCCCCAGGGCAATGAACTGCGCGCGGTCTACGGCACGTCGTCCAACAACGTCTACGCGGCCGGGGTATTCGGCACAATCTTGAACTACGATGGCCGCGAGTGGACGACCATGCCCGATGTGCCCACGCGCGAGGACCTTTTCGGCATCTGGGCCGCAAGCCCGAACGCGGTCTTCGCCGTGGGCAACAACGTCCTGCTGCGCTACGACGGCACCCGGTGGACCGCCATGTCCCCGCCGCTTAGCGTCCCCAGTGGCTTCATGATGCGCGACGTATGGGGCACGTCGGCCAACAACGTCTATGCCGTGGGCACCCACCTCTTCCACTACGATGGCGCGCGCTGGCAGTTCCAGGCCATGGCGTACACGGCCAACGCCATCTGGGGCTCGGGGCCCAACGACATCTTCGTCGTGAGCAACAAAGGGGCCATCAGCCACTACAACGGCGTCACGTGGATCCCCATGTTCGGCAACACCCTGGCCGACCTGCTCGACGTGTGGGGTACAGGGCCCAACGACGTGTACGCGGTGGGCACAGAGTGGAGCACGGGAGATGGCGTCATCACCCACTACGACGGCCACCAGTGGACCGTGGTGTTCACCGCGGAGGATAACGGCTTCACGGCCGTGTGGGGCACGGGGCCGGCCGACGTGTACGCGCTGAGCGTTTGGGGAGATGTCTACCACTACGACGGCACGCAGTGGCAGAAAACCGGCCGCATGTGGCCCTTCCGCCCCTATGGGCTGTGGGGCGCGGGGGACGGTACCCTGTTCACGGTGGGCGCGAACGGCGCCATCTACGCCTACCGGGGCGGAGTGTGGCGCCCCCAGTTCCGCGGCACAACCTTCGATCTCAACGCGGCCTGGTCGGGCGGGCAGCAGGCCGCCATCGGCGGTGATAGGGGCATCGTCTACCTCTTCGACGAAACCCGCTGGCGCACTACCCAACTTCCCGGCGACTTTCCCGCCGATATCACAAGCCTGTGGGGTGTGCCGGGCGGCCCACTCTTTGCCACGGCTAACGACTTCTCCCTCTATCGCTACGAAAACGGCGTGTGGCGGACCGTGGACCTGGGATTACCGCCCTACAGTGTGTTGCTCAACGGTGTCTGGGGCTCCGCGCCTGACGACATTTACGCGGTGGGCGGCCACGTCTTCCCCCAAAAGCAGACCGTGCTCCATTACGACGGCCTCCGTTGGACCACGGTGTTCACCACCACGGGGCCATTGCTGCAGGACGTGTGGGGGACCGGGCCGAACAACGTGTACGCGGTGGGCGACGAGGGCACCCTCCTTCACTACGACGGCCAGACGTGGCAATACGTGCCCCTGGGCACGGACACCGATTTCTACGCCGTGTGGGGCAGCAGTCCGCGTGACGTGTTTGTGGTGGGCAGCAAGATCTACCACTTCGACGGCACGCGCTGGCAGCAGATGGATCCCGGCGTTCCGGTCGTCAGGCTGTTTGACGTGTGGGGATACGGCCCCAACGACGTGTACGCGGTGGGCCACAACGGCACGCTCCTCCACTACGATGGGCGCGCGTGGCGCGCCGTGGACATGCCGACCAACAACATCCTCTACACGGTGACGGACATCAAGGGCACGCTGGTGGTGGCCGGCGCAGGGGGGACGGTGCTGGCGCGCGGCGCCTTGCCCTCGATGCACCCTTACCGCGCGCACGTGCCCTGGATTGGGGTTCGGTAGAAGTGAACGTGATCAGACTTCCGAACTCTGGCAGAGTTCGGAAGTCTGGGGTTAACGCTATAGGAGGCAACCATGACGCGCGTTCTGGTTATCGGCCTGGATGGTGTCCCGCTTAATCTCATTCGGTCATGGGTGGAAGCGGGCCATCTCCCCACATTCCGGCGACTCATGCGGGAAGGCGCGGTGGGCGACCTCCGCTCCACCCTGCCGGCCACGTCCGCGCCCGCGTGGTCCGCCTTCATGACCGGCATGAATCCCGGCAAGACGGGCGTGTACGACTTCCTCTACCGCCGACCGGGCACGTACACCTTCCTTCCCACCAACGCCCGGCGTCGCGGCGGCCGCTCTCTGTGGCGCATCCTCAGCGACGCGGGGAAACGGGTGGGCGTGATGAACGTGCCCCTCTCCTACCCGGTGGAGCCCGTCAACGGCTTCATCATCGGCGGCTGGATGACGCCTTACACGGCTCGCGATTTCGCCCGGCCGCCCGGCATCCTGCGGGAACTGGAGGAACACGTGGGGCCGTACCGCATCTACCCCACGGCCACCTTCTCGGAAAAGAAACGGGACGCGTACTTCCGCGCCAGCCACGACTTGCTGGAAATGCGCACCCGAGCCGCGGCTTACCTGATGACCCATCACCCGTGGGACTTCTTCATGGTGGTCTTCTTCGACACGGACCGCATCCTGCACCAGACCTGGCATTACCTGGACCCTGAGCACCCCTGGCACCCGAAAGACACCTCAGAGGACCCGGCCGCGCCCGTCCTGCATTACTTCCGGCACCTGGACGCCTGTGTGGACCGGCTCATCAAGATTGCGGGAGAGGACACGCTCGTCATCCTCATGTCCGACCACGGCATGGGCTCGGCGCGGCACATGATCGTCCTCAACAACTGGTTGTTGCAGGCGGGCCTCCTGCACCTGCGCCACCATCCTCTGTCCCGGGTCAAGGAGCGCATGTTCCGCTGGGGGTTCACCCTGAGCACCGTTCACCGTTGGGTGGACCGGATGGGCCTGAGCCAGCAGGCCGAGTACCGGGCCCTCTACTCGGTGGACGCCATCCTGAAGAAGGTGTTCCTTTCCTTCGACGACGTGGATTGGACGCGCTCCCTGGCCTACTCCTTTGGCCGGGATGTGGGTCCCATCTACCTGAACGTTCGGGGGCGGGAACCGCGCGGGGTGGTCCCGGCGGGCCAACCCTACCTGCGCCTGCGGGACGAGATTGCGGACATGGCCCGGGAGATGGTGGACCCGGAGACGGGCCGCCGCCTGGTGGGCCAGGTCCTCTACCGGGAGGACGTGTACCACGGCCCCTACCTGGAAGAAGCCCCCGACCTCATCCTTGTCCCGGCGCGGGAAGAGGACGTGTTCTACGGGCTGGCCGACTTCGGCGCCAACCGCCTCGTGCAACCCATGTACCGCTACTCGGGCATGCACCGGGATTGGGGTCTGATCATCCTCTATGGCCCTCAGGTGCGGCCTGGCGTCCGCCTGACAGGTGCCCGCATTGTTGACCTGGCCCCCACGGTGCTCCACGCCCTGGGACTCCCCGTGCCCCTGGAAATGGACGGGCGTCCCCTGCACAGCGCTTTCAAGGAGATGGGGTGGACGCGCCTCACGTTCTCTTCAGACATCACCTTAATATCGCGGGGGGACAGCGGAGGCTACACGCCGGCCGAGGCCCGAGCCGTGGAGGCGCGCCTGCGCCAATTGGGATACTTGGGATAGCACTGTTGCTCGACGGAGCGTCTACCATGACCATCCGTCTCACCTTTCACACATCACACATCACGCATCACCTCTCACGCATTACCCATTACGCATTACGTCTCACGCATCACGTATCACGCCCAGCGTCTGGTCTCTCGCGTCCCTTGTTCCCCCTGGCCGCCATCACTGCCCTGGCCGCGCTCGTGCGCCTCTCCCACCTTGGTGCGAAGGGTCTCTGGGCCGACGAAATCTTCACCGCCGTCTTTGCCGAACCGGCCAACTCGTGGGGGGAGGTGACCCGCCGCGCGCTGGAAACTCCCATCCCCTCGCCGCCCCTTTGGTTCTGGATTACCCATGCTTTCCTCCTGCTCTTCGGCAAGGGGGATGCCATCGTGCGGTTACCCTCGGCCCTGGCGGGCATCTTGGGGGTTCCCGTGCTTTACCTGGTGGGCCGCCGCCTGTTCGACGCCCCCACCGGGCTCATCGCCGCCCTGCTCCTGGCGGTAGCCCCCCTCCACGTGTACCACTCCCAGGAAGCCCGCTTCTACGCGGTCGTGCCCTTGCTCTCGTTGGTCGCGCTGTACGGCCTATGGGACGGCCTGACCCAAAAGCGAACCCACGGCTGGGTACTGTTTACCCTGGCCACCCTCCTCGGACTCTACATCCACCTGACCACGTTCCTCGTCCTGGCCGCGGAGGTGACCTTTGCCGGATTGTATCTTCTGGCTCAACCTGTGTGGATGAAGCGGGCGAAGCGACGCTTCGCCCCTACATGGGCATCTGCACGCGACATCGGGCGGCGCATGGCCCCGCTGATCGCGAGCCTGGCCGTCATTGTCCTGGCTTACCTGCCCATGGTGCCGTACCTCATCGTCGGCGCCACAGGGAAGCGAGGTCTGGGGAATCCCAACCTGCTCAGTGGATTGCCCCTTTCCCCCGCGCGTGTGGCCGTCCTGGCCGCCATGTTCGGGGCAGGAACCGGCTGGGGGCTTGCCCTGTACGGCGCCGCGTTCCTGGTCGGGCTCGGCGACGCGCTGCGCCGCCGTCGTGCCCAGGCCGTGCTCATCCTGACCTGGATGACCGTGCCCTTCCTCGTGGTGGCGCTGTTGCGGCCGAGACACTGGTTCGCGCCCAAGTACGTCATCTCCATCATGCCCATCTACCTGCTCACCGTGGCCTGGGGTGTGCGAAGGGTGAGCGCGAGTCTGGGGGAGGTGTTGATGGCTCCCTGGGGCGGGACACGCCTTGCGCCGGTCCGGGGACTTTCCACCTTAGTCATGGTGCTCTTGTACGCGGGAATGAACGTCTCGGGCATCGCGGAGGTACGGGCGCTGGGCGGGGGCCCCTGGCGTGACCTGGGTCGCGTCCTGAGGGCCAACGTCCAGCCGGGCGACGTGGTCGCCTTCACCCCGCTACCCATCCTCACCATGTCCCCAGGAATGATGCTCGGCCACTATTACCCCTTTGAAGCCCAAGGTGTCACGGTGACGACTGTTCGCACCCGCGAGGAGTTGCAGAATCTGTTGGACACGTACCGGCGAGTGTGGCTCGTAGAACTCCGCGAGTGGACGGTGTGGGACGAAGTGAACACGGCGGAAGCCGGAGTTTCCAGGATCAAATTAGGGCTTCCCGGTCGCGGGGAGGTGAATTATATGGGCCAGGGCCAAACACCCGAGGCGCTGCTCGCGGAGGTCATGCAATTTCGGGACCTTCCCGCCGAAGCCTGGGGGAGCATCGGGAAGGTGTACGCGAACCGGGCGGATTGGGGAAATGCCGCGGAGGCGTACAGGCGAGCCGTGGCAGCCGCGCCGGAAAAGGGCATCTGGCATTATCACCTGGCCCAGATCTACGAGGCGATGGGCGACTTCATGCAGGCCGAGGCCAAGTACAAAGCAGCCATCCGCCTGGAACCGGCGGTCCCCGGCTTCCACGCCGCGCTGGCCGACCTCTACGCCCGGACCGGACGTCCTGACCTGGCCGTGCGCGCGTACCGCCGGGCTATCGATCTCTATCGAGAGCATTACCCTGCCGATACGCAGTCCCCCTACCTGATGACGTGGCAAGAGCGCATCGAGCAAAACGAAGTACTTGGCGTCAAATCGACTCTGCGGTGAATAGTATCACAGAAAGGAGGCCCCAATGTTCAGACACAGCAATCCTCAACGGCCACATGGCCCCCACCGAAAGGGGCTCATTCTCTTTGTCAGTATAGTCATCGTCCTAATGTTAGTACAAACGGCTTGGGGAATCCCCCTTCGTTCTATGGAAGGGTCTCCCCTTCAAGTGCCCAAGGCGTGGAAGCATCTGCTCCGCATTAGCCAGCAGTACCAGCAGATGGGGGGTATTCAAGGATATGTGTGTTATGACCAAAATGCAGATGGAGCATGTACCTCTGCGGATACCCCTGCAGCCAACATCTACGTGTATGCTTGGTCGAACTTTGGCACAGGCACATTGTACTCCACCCAGACCAATGCGAGTGGGTACTACAACGTAGGGGTTCCCTATAGCCCCGAGCCATATCAAGTCGAAATCGACATTCCACCGGGATATACCGTGAACGGCTACTATCCTCCCTACATCTACGTCAACTCACTCGATCCCTACCCCTCTCACGATTTTCCCTTAATCCCAACATCGCAGACGCCCACGGCCACGCCGACCAACACGCCCACTACGCCTCCCACCTACACTCCAACGGTCACGCCCACGGCCACGCCGACCCCGCTTTGGACAGCAACGCCTACCCCTACTCCTGTGCCCAACTATCGCTTCTGGGGCCACGTGGAAGAGTCCACGGGAGATTCCACGCCGAGAGCCGGGAGACTGACAGGTCATCCCATGGATGAGGTCCAGGTGCAGTTGCTGGCTCGAAAAGAAGGGGGAACCTGGCAGCTCGTCAGGGCGGTCAAGACGCACGGGAACGGCCAATACTTCCTGTTCTATTGGAACAACAAGGGGTACAGCATGTTCCGCATTAAAGTGGTGCCACCTGCGGGCTACGTGCCTGTGAGTGCGTCCGCGCCACCACCGGGCCGGGTCATTGACGCCCAGACCATCGAGTACGCGTCTCCCAAGTCCGGCTACTACCTGAACAATGACTTCGTCCTGGGGGTCCCCACGCCGACGCCCACCGCAACGCCAACGTGGACGCCGACGTTCACGCCCCCCCCCACAGCTACTCCCACGTGGACACCAACGTCGACTCCTACCCCCAGCACCGGCGTCGTCCAGGGATACGTGTGGGCCGACGAGAACGCGGACGGCCAACGGCAGGCGGGTGAGGAGGGTATTCCCGATGTCACCCTGCGCCTGAGTCGGCAAACCGGCCTGCAATCCCTGACCAACTGGGAGACCACCACCGATGCCGCGGGCTTCTACCGCTTCACCGACATCCCGCCTGGAACGTATGTCCTGTCTGTGATCCTACCCGGGAGTGTGTACCCGACAACGGACACAGTTATCGAGGTACAGACTGAAGCAAATGCGGTTGTGGAGGTGGACTTCGGCCTCTACATGCTGGTTAAGCATCTCTACATGCCGCTTCTTGGTAAGTAGACGGGAAGATACCTCAAGGGTGAGTTTCTTGCGAGGGGCTTCAGAACAGCGAGGAAAGATCCTTGCGTTGAAGACAGGGCACTGCTTCTCCTGAAGCCCCTCGCAAACATCCAAAGGGCCAACACCTACAAGCGCCGCCAACGGCGGCTCGCGCGCATCAAGGGCATTACACGCTGTTCCTGCTCCATCGTCCGCAACATCACCCACAGCCGCTCGCGCAGCACCCGTTCCGTCTCCTTGCCCCACTGCAGCACATGCGTGCGGGCGCTCTCCCGACGCATCCGAGGGAACTGGGCCTCGAGGCGCCAGGCCTCCTCAAGGGCGGCCATACGCTCGACATCTGCCCGCCAGGTATCCTCTTCTACCCGAGAAGGCCTAAAGAAACTGTAGACAGAACTGCGCCGCGTCAACAACCGCCGTGCCATGGGGAGCCCCTCCTCCAACAGGTTTTGACCACAAAATGTACCCATTTCCAATATACTTGACTTTCCCGCCCATCAACCTTACAATTTGCTGACAGGTGGTCAAGGAAAAGGGGCTATGGTTCCGACGGCTCAAGTACAACGACAATCGATTTCCGCACCTGCTCCCCTCGCACGTGGCTTTCCGTGGCTTTCCGTCTTCCTGCTAACCATCGTCCACCTGAGTTTGGCATGGTCACTCGACATAGCCGGGTGGGCCGAAGGGTTGCACGTGGTCACGTACGCCGTGCTTGCCGGCGTCACCGTGGGCTCGCTCCTCGCGCTCACGCCTTGGCCGCGCGGGTTTGTGCGCCTGTACACCCTCATTACCGGCATGGCCCTCAGCCTGTACCTGGGCGCGACCCTCCTCCCTGAAACCATACAAGGCCTCCAGCGCCCGGTACACGTCCTCCAGCGCCTCTTTGACTGGGTTGTTGCCGCGCTCACGGGGGAGCCCACCGGCGACAATTTGGTGTTCGTGGTGGACGTGACCTTCCTCGTCTGGTGGCTGAGTGTAGCCACGACCATTGGTCTGGTGCGGGAACGCAAGGTCTGGGCCGCGGTGGTGCCCTCCGGCATTGCCCTGAGCATCAACGCCTACTATGCAGCCCAGGACCTCACCGGCTTCGTCCTCCTCTACTTGGGCGCGACCCTCCTCCTCCTCGTCTCGTCCCACCTGGACGAGCAGGTGGTCACCTGGGAGATGAACCACGTGCGCTACCCCCTGGACGTGGTCTTCATCCTCATGCGCAACGGGCTGCTGTTCTCCCTGCTGATCTTGGTGCTGGCCTGGTACGCGCCCCAGGTGACGGGAAGGCATCGTGTGGAGCGCTGGCTTGAACCGGTGCGCGAATCGTGGCATCGCGTTCAGGAGGAGTGGGCGCGCGTGTTCAGCACTCTAAACTACACCCCCAGCGGAGTCATTCCTGCCTTCGGGAACACGATGACCCTCCGAGGAGCGCCCAACCTCACCGATGTGCCCTATTTCACCGTTCAGGCGAAAAAGGGGCGATACTGGCGGGCCGCGGTATATGATCGGTACCGTGGCACGGGGTGGCAGAACACGGTGAGCCGGCCGCGCGATTTGGCCCCCGACGAGGGTGTCCGTCTTCCCCTTGTGCAAGCCGGGAAAATTCTCACCCAAACGGTCACCGTGCAACTGCCGGGAGCCATCAACCTCATTGCTGCCCCTATGCCGCTGAGTTTCAGTATCCCGGTGGAAGCGGAAATCGTTTCCTACAAAGGCCAACTGGGCAGCGGTGAGGAAATTCTGTTCGCTTATGCAAAACAAGTGCTCGAACCCGGCTCTCAATACACCGTGATCTCTTACGTGGTGGATCCGGATGCGACGGCCCTGCGCAACGCGAGCACGTCATACCCCGATTGGATTCGCGAGCGCTATTTGCAATTGCCGGTCGAACTGCCGGACCGAGTACGCCAACTGGCGCGCGATCTGACCGCGGCCTACGATAATCCCTACGACAAAGCCAAAGCCATCGAACGCTACCTGCGCTCCATCGAGTACAGTGAAGAAATCCCCCCGCCTCCCCCCGATCAGGACGCGGTGGACTGGTTCCTGTTCGATTTGCAAAAGGGGTACTGTGACTACTACGCCTCGGCTATGGCCGTGATGCTGCGGGCCGTGGGGGTGCCCACGCGGATCGCCAGTGGCTACGCGCGGGGGGAGTACGACGAGAAGACCCACACCTGGACTGTGCGGGAGAGCGATGCACACTCCTGGCCCGAGGTCTACTTCCCTGACTACGGGTGGATTCCCTTTGAACCCACGCCATCGGAGCCCCCCCTCGAGCGCCGCGAGGCCCCACCCCCCGGTGCCGGTGAGGACGAAATTCCGCGGCCCGAGGACGAACAACCCGATAGAAGCCGCAACATCCCCGAAGACGAGGAGAACATCGCGTCGGAAGGCGGCGGAGTTCCCTTTGCGCCTATCCGAATTCCCCTTCCCCCCATACTGGCACGCGT
>JALWHQ010000437.1 GCA_026983525.1 Anaerolineae bacterium
TCCCAGGGGCGACCGGCCGGTCGCCCCTGAGTACTGTGGTGTCTTACGTCACGCCCTGCAGTTTGGTGCGCAGGTGCGGGAAGAGGATCACCTCCCGGATGGAGGGCTTGTCGGTGACGATCATGGTCAGGCGGTCTATACCCATGCCGAAGCCTCCCGTGGGGGGCATGCCAAAGCGCAGGGCGAGGATGAAGTCCTCGTCCACGGGGTGGGCCTCCTCGTCCCCCGCGGCCAGGGCCCGCCCCTGTTCCAGGAACCGCTCGAGCTGGTCCAGAGGGTCGTTGAGCTCGCTGAACGCGTTGCAGATCTCCATACCGCCGATGAAGCCCTCGAAGCGCTCCGCGATGTCCGGGTTCTCCGGGGAGCGCTTGGCCAGGGGGGAGATGTCCACCGGGTAGTCCACGATGAAGGTGGGCTGGATGAGGGTCTCCTCCACGTAGGAGGAGAGGAGGCTGTCCACCAGTTTGCCCCAGCCGGCTTCGGGGTTGGGGTTGCCGCCAATGTCGCGCATGGCCTTGCGCAGGCCGTCCGCGTCCCCGCGGTATTGCATGATGTCAATGCCCGTCTTTTCGTGGATGGCGTCGCGCAGGGGCACGCGCGGCCACGGCGGGGTGAAGTCAATCTCGTGGCCCTGGAAGGTGAGCTTCAGGCTGCCGTTGACCTGTTCCACCGCGTAGGAGATGAGCTCCTCCGCGCGGCGCATGACGCCGTGGTAGTCGGTGTAGGCTTCGTAGAATTCGAGCTGGGTGAATTCCGGGTTGTGCTTGAAGGAAACGCCCTCGTTGCGGAAGTCGCGGCCGATTTCGTACACGCGTTCGTACCCGCCCACGATGAGGCGCTTCAGGTAGAGTTCGAAGGAGATGCGCAGGTACAGCTCCTGTTCCAGCTCGTTGTGATAGGTGGTAAAGGGCCGCGCGGCCGCGCCGCCGTAAATGGGCTGGAGGATGGGCGTTTCCACCTCGAGGAACCCTTCGCTGTCCAGGTAGTCGCGAATGGCGCGCACCAGCTTGGCCCGCTTGACAAAGATTTCCCGCACTTCGGGGTTGACCATCAGGTCCACGTAGCGGTGGCGGTAGCGGGTCTCCACGTCAGTGAGGCCGTGCCACTTGTCGGGCAGGGGGTGCAGGGTTTTGGTCAGAAGGGTGATCTCCCGCACTTCGCAGGTGATCTCGCCAGTGCGGGTGCGGAAGATGGGTCCCTTCACCCCGATGATGTCGCCGATGTCCAGCATCTTCTTGAAGAACCAGTTGTAGGTCTCCTCGCCCAGCAGGTCGCGACGCACGTGAATCTGGATGCGCCCGCTGCCGTCCTCAATGTGGGCGAAGGAGGCCTTGCCCATGATGCGCCGTGTCATAATCCGGCCCACGAGGGCGACAATGTCGTCAGGGCCCAGTTCCCCGCGCTCGAACGCGGCCTTGGCCTGCTTCGCGGTATGGGTGCGTTCACACCGCGCGGGGTAGGGATCAATGCCCCGCTCCCGCAGTTCGGCCAGCTTCTGGCGGCGGATGCGTTCCTGGTCGGTAATGGCGTTCAGGTCCATGGGTGGATGTCCTCGGTACGTGATGTAATGCGTGATGCGTAATGCGTGATGCGTGATGCGTAAGGCGTGATGGTTATTCTATGGCGACGATGGTGAGTCGCATTTTTCCGCCCGGGGTTTCCACGTCCACCGTGTCCCCAATGGCGTGGCCCATGAGGGCGCTCCCCACGGGCGACTCGTTGGAAATGCGCCCGTTGAAGGGGTCGGCCTCTGCGGAGCCGACGATGGTGTACGTCTCCTCCTCCCCGGTCTCCTCGTCGCGCACGGTCACGCGCGAGCCAAGGGCCACCACGCCGTCCGGCCGCTCATCTTCGATGATGACCGCGTGTTTCAGCTTCCACTCCAGTTCGGCAATCTCACCCTCCAGGAAGGCCTGGGCGTTCTTGGCCTCGTCGTATCCGGCATTTTCGGAGATGTCCCCCATCTCCTTGGCTTCCCGAATCTGTTCGGCGATCTCGGGGCGCTTGACGCGGATGAGGTAATCCAGGCGTTCCCGGAGGCGTTCATAGCCTTCACGGGTGAGATAGACGACCTGGCCGTTAGGCGTGTTCTTGCGTGTTTCGTTCATGGCACCACCTTCGTTGTCCACTCTCCTGGGTTGTTAACCCCGTGTGCAGTGAGTTATCAGCCGCGGGAGGCTGTAGTAAAAGACGAATTCGTTGGGCCGAGGAGCACGCACGCTGCTCGCTGAACCCAACGAATTCGGCGCCTCCCCCGGCGGGGGAGACGTGTGTTAACCGTGTTCTGCCTGCTCGGGCGCCTGGGCGGGGGCTCCCTCGCCGCAGGGCGCGATCCTTATTGTATGGGAA
>JALWHQ010000438.1 GCA_026983525.1 Anaerolineae bacterium
GGGGGTGGGGAATTTCTCAAAGTTCTGTGGGTAAAGGATTGGGAGGTGGGTGACGATGGGCGATGGAGGGTGTTAGTCGGGGGTGTGTCTTCAAAGGAGGGGATGAGAATGGGATCGAATCTCTAATCTCCGATCTCCAGTCTCCAATGGTAGAATCTCCTAAAGCCCTGTGGGGTATTGAGACACGCTGAACGTCGTGACGGGAATTCCGGTTGGGGTGAAGCGGTGGGAAATCTCCTAAAGCCCTGTGGGGTATTGAGACCTTTAAGACCTGGACGCGTTACGGTTCCAGAGACTTCAACGCCTATGTGGAAAATCTCCTAAAGCCCTGAGGGGTATTGGGACCGAGCCTTGGCGTGGTCGTTGGAGACTACGTGATCCTCTTCGTAACGTGGAAAATCTCCTAAAGCCCTGTGGGGTATTGAGACGCACGTGCATGAACGCACGCTTCGTGACCGCACTGGCAATGCGCTTGTTGTGGGAAATCTCCTAAAGCCCTGTGGGGTATTGAGACGAGTACATCGTGTAGCACTGCGCGAGCACAGGAACAGGGGCAAACATCCGAGCGTGGGAAATCTCCTAAAGCCCTGAGGGGTATTGAGACGTGAGATACCTACGCGTCTTCGAGGGTGGGGGCGTCAGTGGGAAATCTCCTAAAGCCCTGAGGGGTATTGTGCGTGATGCGTAATGCGTGATGCGTGATATTGGTGGCCGTGAGGGGGTGGGGAATTTCTCAAAGTTCTGTGGGTAGAGGATTGGGGGTGATGGACGATGGGGGATGGAGGGTGTTAGGCGGGGAAGCGCCTTTAAAGGAGGGGATGGGCTTGGAGATCGAATCTCTAATCTCCGATCTCCAGTCTCCAATGGTAAAATCTCCTAAAGTCCTCTGGGGTATTGAGATGCAATATCCTGAGTTGCACTCTTTAGCCGACGTGTCCACTTATCAGCAAAGTGGAAAATCTCCTAAAGCCCTGAGGGGTATTGAGACGTGGGGTAGTACCCCATCTTCTCTTTAGCCTGCGGACGCATATTCTGTGGGAAATCTCCTAAAGCCCTGAGGGGTATTGTGCGTAATGCGTAATGCGTGATGCGTGATATTGGTGGCCGTGAGGGGGTGGGGAATTTCTCAAAGTTCTGTGGGTAAAGGATTGGGAGGTGGGTGACGGTGGGCGATGGAGGGTGTTAGTCGGGGGTGTGTCTTCAAAGGAGGGGATGAGATTGGGGATTGGAGATGGAATCTCTAATCTCCAGTTTCCAGTCTCCAATGGTAAAATCTCCTAAAGCCCTGGGGGTATTGAGACGTACGAGTAGGTGGCGTATGGCCAAGCATGTGTTAGATGACAGCATTTTTGATGAGGTCATATACAGTCCTGTGTGCACTCGCTGTGCGCGGCTGATAGATGTGGTGGCGCGCAAGTGCGAGGCATTTGAGCGCATTCCTGATGACATTTGGGAAGGGCGCCACGACCACCGTACCCCGTATCCAGGAGATAGTGGAAAGCTGTTTGTTCATGTGTGGGAAATTTCCTAAAGCCCTGTGGGGTATTGTGCGTGATGCGTGGTGCGTCGTGCGTCGTGCGTCAAATACCCGATACCCGATACCCCGATACCCAATACCCGATACCCAATACCCGATACCCAATACTCGATACCCAATCTCTAATCCCCAATCCCAATCCCCAATCTCCAATCTCGAGTCCCCGATGGTAAAATCCCCTAAAGCCTTGTGGGATAAAGGATTGTGAGGCAATGGGTGGTCGGGGGAGTTTGGGAGTTGGTTACTATTGGGCAGACTGACGCGCCCTTCCGTCAGGCGAGAGACGACTATTTCAAGAAAGTTTGCAAACAAGCGGAGGGGCGGTGTGTTCATGGGAAGGGAGGTTGTAGGTGCCGTGGGCGGCCCTTGGGGTGGAACGCGGCTCTCGTGTTGGGCCATTTCGCCGGATATGCGGCGCTGGCTTTGCTGTTGTTGGGAGTGCTGATAGCCTTATCCGGCCTGACTACGGGGGCCACCGGAGGCCGGGCGCGCGAAGATGATATCCTTCTGGAACCCCTGGCATCTATTCCCACGGCCTCCCTCCCTCCGCTCACATGGACTATCGAACCTTCATCCTCGCCCGATGCCCCTCTCCTACGCGACCATATCGTCGTGCGTATCACATCCTCTGTGTCCGGTGCCCGCTGGTACAAATTAGAGCGGCTCGCGACCCCCGATGGCCGTGAGGTGATCACGGATGCGTACTACCCCCTCTGGTTCGACCACACCGAGCGCGTGGTGCGTTTCACCCCCTCCTGGGGACAGCGAAGCGCGGACGTGGGCCCCCTCTACTTGCGGGTCAGCGCCTGGACGGAGAAGGAGAGCAACGGCGGTAGGCGCGTGAGCCAGTACTCCGACGTCCTGGCCGTGCACTACGACCACCGCTTCGAAAGATTGGCCTTCGACATCACCGCTGAGGTAGATCCCCAGCGGCCGGGAGAAGCGGTCCTTCGCGCGGTGCCGCGTGATGCGAGCCTCGCATCTCAGATTGAACTCTACGCGTGGTGGGCCTACACCGTTCAGGGTGACGACCATGAGGGCCTCCGCATTCAAGGGGAAGGACTTCTTGAACTGACACCCACGCTCACCCTCCGCGTGTCTTTCGGGCGGCCTGGCGTTTACTACGTTGGCTTGCACAGCGCGTGGAACGGCACTTACGGGTATACCTTCGCCACCCCTGCCACAGGCTTGCGTACCCGTTCCTTTCCCCGGGTGGACGGCCGCTTTGTCCCCATGGCTCTCATCGTGCCCTATGAAGACGGCACGACCGAGCCGCTTCCGCCAGGCTTTGTCGGCCCTCGAGTCGTGTTGCCCGCCATTCCGGGCGATGTGCGTTTCCCACTCCGCAAGGAGACGATAACCCTCTTCGATGGTGGCAGCCTATTCCTCCCCCTGGGGGGCGCCAAGCCGCTCACCGTGGAAGTTCAGTTGCCGGTAGGAATTGTCCTCGTGGACTATCGGCCCGCCCACGCGCCGGCATTCGCCTACACTGTGCAGGATATTTCCGACACGGTGGATGACGGCAGCCTGCCACCCGGCTACCGGCGCTACCGACTGGTCAAGGAGCGACCGGACAGGGACTGGTCGTATCGGAACCGGGTGTTGCCCCTGCACGTGCGTTTTGCTTCCTCGGACATAATTGGACGGGAAGGGCTCTTCATGAGCCTGCGGGCCTATGTTCGGGCGGGGGATGAGACGCGGCAAGATAACTGGCAGCAGGTAAGAATACGTCCTGTGGCACTCCCCCAGGGGCCCCTACCCCGCCGCCTGCGCACCGGCATCACCTGGGCGTACGGCGACCTATTTCCCGGTGAGGAAGCCACAGCGCTGCGCACTTACCGACGGCTGGGTTTCAACGTGGTGCCTTTCGTGGCCACTCACCATTACGACCCAGCGGTGTGGCCCCACCTGTACGCGACACCGGAGGAGCGCGCTGCTCCAGAGTGGGAAGGGCTGCTCTATGGCCCGGAGCACAGCACCTTTTATGACGGCTTTCACGGCAAGGGGATCTTCAGCCTCCTCACGTGGAGCGTTCAGGAGGTGTTGGCCTTTGATTTCTCTCCTTTCGACCTGACGCCGGAGCAAGAAGAGGTGGAGAGGCAGAAGTGGCTCAACGCGGTGACCTACTACGCAGATCCCGAGGTGACGCGCATTGACCTGGCCTACGATGGGCTCTTCTTCCATCGTGATCTGGGGAACCTGGCCCGGGTTGTGGAGACCACCCGGCCGGATTACGTGTTCATCGACTCGGAGCGTTTTCCCACGCGCGCGGAGTGGTTGACACATGTGGGCAAGTCGGCCAACGCGAGCGCGCGGCGTCTCCCCGGCGAGACCGACGAGGCCTTGGCCGACCGCATCGCGCGCGAGTTCATGGAGGCGTTGGTAAAGACCGTGCACACCGTCTCGGCGGATACCAAGATAGCCCTCTTCGGCGCGGTCCCCGCCTACGACTACGGCTACCAGACCTTTCGCTGGAGCGTCCTTCAGGACTTGGGGATTATTCCCCAGCCCTCGCTGTACAAGTTCCAGACGAGGTTGGACCGCTTCGTCCAGTTCGTGCGCTTGAACCGAGGGGCGCTCCCGCCGGGTTACGAACTCATTCCCTGGATCACCACGGGCACGTACGGCGAGATGGAGCCCCTCCGCTTCTTCGATGTCATCACCCACCTCTTCCTGAACGGTGCGACCGGCTTTTCTCTCTACTCTTTCGACGACTTCGACGACATGGCCGATTATCTCTACATTGCCGAAGCTGTGGGGCTGCTGGCACCTTATGAGGACGTCATCCTGGATGGGGATCTGGCGTTCGAGGATATTAGCGAGGTCCAGAATGCGGTAGTGAGCGCGATGCGGTTGAACGATGAGTATCTTATCGCGGTCACTCCTCGGGACCCGGCCCGGCCTGTGACCTTCACCGTTCAGACCCGGGAGGAGAGACAGCCGCACATCCTGAAAGATCTGCGTCACGGCACGGAACAGGTCTACCTGTCGGGGGTAGTGCGGGTGACAGTGACGTTGGAGCAAGGGACCGTGTATCGCTTGGTCATGGTTCCCGAACAGTGCTTTCGGGACATCGACGCTGGCGCCGTCATGGGCGGGTCAGATATCGGGACCGTAGCGGCGGTCATAGAGTGCCGTTCCTACCTGCCCGTGGTGAACGTTCCTTAATTCTGGGTGGGGAGATGCTCCAGTTTTCAACCGCTATCTGTTTACACAAATTCCGGCATATACGATCTCTATCATCAGGACACCCCACCCCCCTCCGACTTAAGGCTCACGGGATGTGAAAGGTAGGACACTATTTCCACCAGTATCCCATCCACGGCATGTATGTATGGTAAGACGATCGCGATATACCGGCCGGCAGGACTAACGTTACCCCGTCACCTTCTTTAGAGAATAATGGAGCGTTATTATCCAACACCAACGAAATCGTTGCCCGGCGCGCGCCGTCTACAGCATGGATATAATAAGTACCTTCCTCGGGGGGTGTCGTTCTTGTGTCCAGGAAGCCAATAAAAAAGCCCTGCTCACTCGCCTTGAAGAAGGGGGCCAGTTGCCATCCATTGACCTGGATTCTCACATTTGCTCTAGGAGAAGCCCCCCACCCAAAAAGTGTGATGTGGCTCCCCGGTCGAGCTCTATGGGTGTTGGCGAAAAGGGAGAGGGATCTTCTTGAGACTACAGGAACCGGGTAAAGGGCATGTGTATATTCCTTCCACTTGCCCAATTGTCCTCCCTCATTGCTCCCCCAACACACGGTTCCCTCTCCCCCCTCTACGGCGATGAGAGCGCACACGTGGGAAAGGTCGGGCTTCACGTCGGCTGTATGCGCCCCCAATCCCGGAACAATACGGGGCGTTGTCTGGGCGATCCCCTTTGCCTCATATTCCCCAAATGCCCCCCAGCAATAGGTTGCGCCCCCTTCGGTTATCGCACACGTCATGTTGCCTCCGGCCGTGACCCGCGCGACCTTCTCAGTCAATCCACTTACTCGCGTCGGCGAAGGGGAGCCTTCCCCGGTTTGGCCGTTGCCCAACTGGCCAAAAGCGTTGTGGCCCCAACAGTACACCGTTCCGTCACTGAGGGATGCACATGTATGCTGCAGGCCCGCTGCGACGGAGCGCGCCGGAGTGGGCAAGGTAACTTTCTGTGGAGGGAAATCACCGAACTCCCTTTGTCCCGTCCCTAGTTGCCCCCACTCATTGTTTCCCCAGCAGTACACGTCCCCCTGAGTACCCACGGCACACCCGTGTTGCCCCCCTACGGAAAGTGCACTCACTGTAATGGGCAAGGTCACAGTTATGGGAGATGACCAGGGCTCCGATGTCCAACATTGAACGATATTATCCCCAATAAGGGCACACGTCATCGGCGGAGACGATGTGCCTTCCCCGCCATCTATATATGTGATCGGCCCAGATAGTCCGCCGATTCTTTGCGGCGACTCTTCGTACCCAAAACCCCAGCAGTACACGTCCCCCGCGGACGTTACAATACACGTATCTCTACTCGTCGTGGCCACTTGCACTGCTGAAGGCACATTCATCCGCTCCGGTGCGTAATGAACTGTACCTGCGGACTCCCCGACGTCCGCGTACAATCCCCAGCACCATGTCTCGCCATTCTGGAGCACAGCACACGTGTGGGATGGGCTCGTATCCATACTCCGCACAGTATCCGGGATGTCAGAGACCGGTAGAGGAATATCATGCGCCAAGGGCTGCCCTCTTCCTAATTGTCCTTTGAAGTTGAGACCCCAGCAGAAGGCCGTCTTGTCCTGAGAAATTCCGCATGTAACGCCATAGCCGATGTTCATTTTGGTAAACAGGACGCCGTAAGGCCGTATCACAGAGACGGGGAGGGGAGAAGGGGCCATAGAACCGTTGCCCAAACCACCCCCATTCTGGCCCCAGCAAAAGGCCTTTCCGCTCGCGGTCAGCGCACATGTACGCCATCCTCCCGCTTCGACGTCAATGATCTTATTTGGGAGGTCTCGGACCCGTGTTGGGGCATAGCGAGTTTCCTTTGTCCCATCTCCTATTTGTCCGTAATAATTTCCTCCCCAACATTGAACCTGCCCGTTGCGCAAAAGGGCACATGAATGCACATGGCCCACAGCGATGTCCACGGCCGGCCCCTTCAAGTTCTGAACCTGGACCGGCTGGGACCTTCGCATCTTCGTTCCATCCCCGAGTTGACCAAAGCGATTATCTCCCCAACACCACACTTCTCCCTTCTCCAGAACGGCACACGTATGAGCGCCTCCGGCAGAGGTGGCAGTCGCTTTCCTGCCCAAAGGAACGGTTATGGGCGCGTAACTGGATTGTCCTATGGGAGCACCGAGTTGAAAGGCCGAATTGTCCCCCCAACACTGAACTCTTCCATCCTCTAATAAAGCACACGTGTGGACTCCTCCCGCCGAAACACTTACCACTCTTCCCCCAAGTCGTTCAACACGTAGAGGGGTGGAGCTTTTCGCAATCCCATCGTTACCTAACTGTCCATCATAATTTGCTCCCCAACACATAACTCTACCAGATTCCAAGAGAGCACATGCATGACTTCCACCGTAAAAACGGTAACCACCGGCTGATATCATGACGGCCCGCTCAGGCAATCCCTGGACCGGAGTCGGAACTGTTCGAAATGCTCCGAATTCTCCTATTCCTAACTGGCCATGGAAATTGTCGCCCCAGCAGTACACATCGCCACTTTCCAGCAGAGCACACCCAAACATGTGCCCCATGTCAATTTGTTCTACTCCCTTGATATACGAGGCTAAGTGGGATGTTGGACGAGAGTCGTTATAGGAGTACTGCTGATGGGCCGCCTGGGTGGCAGATGGAAGAACCAGAAAGATCATAATTGTTATCCCACTGACAACCCATCTAAGTAAGCGGGAAAATGGAGCAAATCCAAGTCCCTGGGCATTCCGCGAGATTGGCAGGTGCTTACTCATGGATATACCCTCCTGTCGAGAACTGGTTGTGTAACGCCGCCGGGATGGAACAACTCGTGTGAAAACGGAATCACGAGCATGGCTCTTGAGGGCACTTATCGATGTATCCCTCTTCCACCGTCCAGTTGAAAAATATGCGGACGGCACGTATGTAGCCGTTGATGGTGTATGGAGACAATGAGCCTTCCTCGGCGCGTCGCAGAGGATGATTTTCGTATCATGTGGTGCGGTTACACAGTTCTTCCCTCCACAGGCGTAAGTCCTTGGCGGTGATGGCGTCAAGCAGGAGATCATTGAGAGACTCTCGCAGTGAGTTGAGTTTGCCAGGTACCACTCGACGGTGCGGTCTGCTTTTTCACCGGACAGAGCAAGGCGGAACTCGTCAATGGCTGTCGAGAGTCTCATCGTTGCACCTCCTTGCGCGAGATATATGGTATCACAAGGAGGGGCGCTTGGCTCGCGGGAGAGCAGCGGATTGGGGGCATTATACGCGCGGCGATTCATGGAGGCGTAACAGGGGCCGCGCCAAAGACAACAAGCCCCAATGCCGGGGTGCAAAACTTGCGCGCGCGGTGAAGTCGCCTATAATACACGGCAACAGGGGGCAAAACAAAACGGGGCCAGCGCCGGGTACGCCAGCCCCTGTGGGGCAAAACGAAAGTCTAATTGCGCCCCCAAGTGTACCTCGCTGTGTCCCCGGTGTCAAATTTCTCGTCTTGGTGCGGTACTTGGACTTGTTAACCTCGCATGGATGGGCTCACTACCGTACACATTTGCTATTTCCTCAACACCCAAGGTGCAGTGAAGGCAGGTAGTGGCGGCAAAGGGCCTGTCGGGATAGAGAATTCTTCCTTCAAACATAAGCGAGGAGACACAGGCCCGACTGGAAGAGGCTCAAGTCATAACGGCCAGTGTGGTGTAAGTCGTCAAAAGCATGCACGTCCAGGTAGACTACCCAGGTCTAGACCAGAGTGGTAGCGGTGAGTAAGTGTTCCAATCGTTCGGGATTGTTGATGTGACTGGTCCGGGCCTCGGGAAATAGGGTTTGAGATACCCCAGGGATGCTGGGAGGAATTTCTTCATGTCATGTGTATGGTGCAGAACAAATTTTCTGTGTGGTGGTGAGGCAATTCGCAATCTAGCTTTTAGGAGTCCAGTTTCTTGCACGTGTGGCGTCTTCTGGGCTTGCTGTTCAGCCGGAAGCCTTCTGTGTCACTTACTTCAACTTCAATATGAGTGAAGGATTTTCAACCACGCTCACAATGGGGCCGAATTATGGATTGGAAAGGCAGGAAAATACTTATAACAGGAGGAAACGGGTTTATAGGAAGTCATCTTGTAGAATACTTTGTGAACAAGCGCGCTCGCGTGCGAGTATTAGTTAGGCCATCGAGCGGCTCGTATGTAGATAATAGCCGTGTTCTTGCAAGAATTTATCATCTTTTGGACAAGATAGAAGTAATATGGGGTGATGTGACATCTCTGTCTTCTGTTCTATGCGCGATGCAAGGAACAGAGTATGTATTTCATATGGCAGGCCAAACACATGTTGCTTTATCTCGACTAATACCAAACGAGACCGTTTTTGCCAATGTTATAGGAACTTTTAATGTCCTTGAGGCTGCAAGGTATTTAGGAGTGGGGGCAGTAGTTATTCCCAGCTCGGATAAAGCCTATAGCGAACCCTATCTTCTCCCTATTCCCGAGTACGCACCATTTCGATCTAATTCACCATATGATGCTAGTAAAGCTGCGGCGGATCAAATTGCTATGGCTTACTTCCGTAGCTACGCGTTACCTGTAGCGATCCTTCGCCTAACTAATGTATATGGAAGCAGACAATTAACAACTAAAGTAATTCCTAAATTTATTGTGAGTGCACTCCGAGACCAAACACTAGAAGTCTATGTAAGATCTGATGGAAAGGCTTCAAGAAGGGATTTTCTGTTCATTGATGATGCGTTAGATGCAATAGTAAGATCTGTGGAGAATATAAACTATTGCGCAGGAACACCCATTAATATAGGAAGTAGTCAGTCTACGGATATAAAGGAACTGGCGCTAGTAATCATTGACGCTGTCGGTAAAGGCAGGATAAAGGAGATGCGGACACGCGAGGCGGAGATTGAGATCCCCGATGAGTATGTTGCCATTGATCGGGCTCGAGAGCTGCTTGGCTGGGTACCTACTACATCTTTACGCGAGGGAATTGAAAAGACATGTGAGTGGTACCGCGCCGAGATTCCATACCGAGAATAGATAATTGCGCGATTGGTAGCCCTCGCGAAACCGTGATCGGGTTGCCTATTGTTCGATGAATCTTTGCATCTCTTTGGAACACTGCCCAGTCGTAGCCGGTCAGGTTGGTATCATGGCTGGTGTGCAAGGTTGCCCTTGCGGTTGAGGGAGGGTATCATGAGGCGTACAGAAGTTGTAGACGTCCCAACCAAATACATCCCCAGATGCAGCATGCGTTGGCTGCGAACGCCATAGCGGGTGCGCCGTACCAGGCCGGCGAGGCGGGAGCGGAAGGTGGCGTTGAGTCGCTCGATGTACGCCGTGTTCAAGGTCTGGCCTCCTTCCGACGCCTGCAACAACTGCGACAAGGCCTCTTCCGTC
>JALWHQ010000439.1 GCA_026983525.1 Anaerolineae bacterium
TCAAGTTGGCGAAACCCAAAGGAATAAAGACGCTGTACGTCTCGAACGGGAACGCCACGCGCGAGGTGCTGGAGTACCTGCGTCCCTGGCTCGATGCCTACAAGATCGACCTGAAGACCATGAACCCCAAGCACTACCGAGAGTTGGGTGGGGTGTTGGATCGGGTGCTCGATGCAATTCGAATGGCCTGGGAGATGGGGTTCTGGGTGGAAGTGGTTACCCTGGTCATCCCGGACTGGAACGATAGCGAAGCGGAATTGCGGGAGGCCGCGCGCCACATCGCGTCCGTATCTCCGGACATTCCCTGGCACGTCACGGCCTTCCATCCCGATTACAAGATGACCGACCGCGGGCGAACACCGGCGCGAACGATTCTGCGCGCGGTGGAAATCGGCAAGGAGGAGGGGCTCCGCTACGTGTACGC
Source organism: Anaerolineae bacterium (assembly GCA_026983525.1). GTDB lineage: Bacteria > Chloroflexota > Anaerolineae > JAADDB01 > JAADDB01 > S141-23. The sequence goes on from JALWHQ010000439.1 coordinate 425, forward strand.
GGGCAACCTGCCGGGCATGGTGGGCGGATATGAAAACACGTACTGCCCCAACTGTGGCGAACTGTTGGTGGAACGCTACGGCTTTTACGTGATGAAGGACGTGCTCTCCGGCCGCGGACGCTGCCCCAAGTGCAACACACCCATCCCGGGCATCTGGAAATAAGATGATTCAAAGGTGAAACATGGCCTACAAAAGTCTGCAAGAGTTCGTACGACGTCTGGAGAAGGCGGGCGAACTGGTTCGCATCAAGGTGCCTGTAAGTGCGGAGTTGGAAATCACGGAGATCGCCGATCGGGTAATGAAATCTCCCCCAGAACGAAACAAAGCCCTCCTTTTTGAAAATGTGCGCGGGCATGATATGCCTGTGCTCATCAACATGTTCGGCTCCCCGCGGCGTATGGCCTGGGCCCTTGGCGTGGAGGACTTAGAGGATTTGCGCCATCGCCTGGCGAAACTGATCAAGCCCGAGGTGCCCCAGGGCTGGTCGGACAAATTCCGCAAAGCCGCGGAACTCCTGCCGGTCCTCCGCTCTGTCGGCCCCAAAGTGGTGAGCAAGGCCGCGTGCCAGGAAATCGTCATCACAGACAATCCCTCCCTGGACGCTCTGCCTATCCTCAAGTGCTGGCCCAAGGACGGAGGACGCTACATCACCCTGCCCCAGGTGATCAGCCGCGACCCGCGCACGGGCCGCCGCAACGTGGGCATGTACCGCCTGCAAGTGTTCGACGAGCGCACCCTGGGCATGCACTGGCAGATTCACAAGGGGGGCGCGGAGCACGAGCGGGTGGCCAAGGACATCGGCAAGACCATCATCCCCGTGGCCGTGGCCTTGGGCGGCGATCCGGCGGAAATCTGGGCCGCGTCCGCGCCCCTGCCGCCGGACATCGACGAGTACATGTTGGCCGGATGGCTGCGGGGCAAGCCCGTGGAACTGGTGAAGTGCGTCACCCAGCCATTGGAAGTTCCCGCGGACGCGGATATCGTCATCGAGGGCTATGTGGACGTGAGCGAGCAGCGCCTCGAAGGCCCCTTCGGCGACCACACCGGCTACTACACCCCGCCTGACCTCTATCCCGTCATGCACGTGACGGCCATCACCATGCGCCGCAATCCCATCTACCCCACCACCATCGTGGGCCGCCCGCCCATGGAGGACTACTGGATGGGCAAGGCCACGGAGCGGCTCTTCCTGCCCCTGCTTCAACTCTTTCTGCCCGAAGTGCAGGACATGAACATGCCCGCGGAGGGGGTCTTCCACAACCTGCTCATCGTCAAGATGCGCAAGCGCTACCCCGGCCACGTACGCAAGGTCATCCACGGCATTTGGGGCCTGGGCTTGATGATGCTCACCAAGTGCATCGTAGTCGTGGACGACTGGGTGGACGTGCACAATCTGAGCGAGGTGGCCTGGCAGGTGCTGGGGAACGTGGACTGGGCGCGCGACGTCGTCATCACCGAAGGGCCAGTCGACGCGCTGGACCACTCGTCCTACCGCCCGAACTTCGGCGGCAAGATCGGCATCGACGCCACGGCCAAGGACGAGCGCGACGGCTACACCCGCGGCTGGCCAGAACTCATCGAGATGTTGCCGGAAATCAAGGCCCTGGTGGACAGACGCTGGAAGGAATACGGGCTCGAGAGTTAAAGGTTGAAGGGTGAAGGGTGAAGGTTGCATCCGTTGATTTTGTGGTTGGGTTGTCGATAGGTATCAGGTATTGGGTACTGGGTATCGGGTATCGGGTATCGGGTATCGGGTATCTTCAACTTTTAACCTTTAACTTGTAACCTGTAACCCTATGACCATGAGAAACCGCATCGTCCTCACAACCCTCTTCGGTGGCGCGCTGGTGCTGGCCGGGCTCTGGCTGAGCCAATATTCGCGCATCTATCGGGATGTCGAGGAGGTCCCCGAAGCGCCGGTGGCCATCGTGTTTGGTGCCGCGGTGTACCCTGGGGGACGGCCCAGCCCTGTGTTGGCGGACAGGGTGGCCGCGGCAGCGGAGTTGTACCGCGCGGGCAAAGTACGCAAACTCCTGCTCAGCGGGGACAACCGAACGCTGAACTACAACGAGCCGGGGGCTATGCTGGCGTATGCTCGCACCCTTGGGGTGCCCGACGATGCCCTCCAGCCCGATTATGGGGGACGACGCACTTATGACACGTGCTACCGCGCCCGCCACATCTTCCAGGTGAAGCGAGCCATCCTGGTCACCCAGGCCTTCCACCTGCCCCGCGCGCTCCTCACCTGTCGCGCCCTGGGCATCGACGCGGTAGGCTACGCGGCAGACCGCCGGGTGTATCCGCCCAACGAGATAGTGTGGTGGTACATTCGCGAGGGCCTGGCCCTAACACGCGCCCTGGTCGACATCACACTGCGGCGGGAACCGCCCGTCATGGGAGAGCCGATTCCGCTTTTCTGATACGTGATGCGTGATACGTGATGCGTGATGTGGTAGCAGCAAGTTTACGCATTACGCATTACGCATCACATATCACGTCCCTACGCTTCCGCCATCGCGGGGGCCCAGAGTTCCTCCACCCGATGCAACTCGAACGCGTCGTGGATGCGGCGCACGGCCTCGTCGGCCTGGGTTGTGGCGACGACCAGGGAGATGTTCACCTCGCTCGACCCCTGGGCAATGGCGATCACGTTGATGCTCGCTTCCCCTAAAGCGCCGAACACGCGCGCGGCAATGCCCGGGGTTCCTCGCATGGCTTGCCCCACTACGGCGATGATCACGATGTCGTCCAGACTCCAGATGTGGTCGATGAACCCACGGCGCAGTTCCCGCTCCAATTCCTCATTCAGGGATTCCACGACGCGCGGCACGTCCTTGGCCGGGATGACGAAGCAGATGCTCTGCTCGGACGAGGCCTGGGAGATCATGAGCACGCTGACGCCTGTACGCGCTACCGCGCTGAAGGTGCGCGCGGCGATACCGGGCACCCCCATCATGCCCCGCCCTTCCACCGTGATCAAGGCCAGGTTGCGGATGGCGGTAATGGCCTTCACAGGGGTGCGCACCGGCGCCGGCTCTTTGACGATGCGCGTGTTCGGGCCGTCCGGGTCGAATGTGTTGAGCACGCGGATGGGGATGTTCCGTTCAATGGCGGGGAGAATGGTCTTCGGGTGCAGGACCTTGGCCCCGAAGTAGGCGAGTTCCGCGGCTTCCACGTAGGAGAGTTCGGGCAGGGTGCGCGCGTTGGGCACGATGCGCGGGTCCGCGGTGAGGATGCCGTTCACGTCCGTCCAGATCTGTACCTCGTCCGCGCCCAGGCACGCGCCCAGGATGGCCGCGGAGTAGTCCGAGCCGCCGCGGCCCAGGGTCGTGGTAATGCCATCTCGCGTGGCGGCGATGAAGCCCGTCACCACCGGGACCTTGCCCGCTTCCAGTAAAGAACGCAGGTGCTGTTCCACGCGCGGGCAGGTTTCCTCCAGAATCGGATTGGCAGCGCCGAAGGTATCGTCGGTGACGATGATCTCCCGCGCGTCAACGGCCTCAGCGTCCACGCCGTGATGACGCAACACCGCGGCAAGAAGGGGCGCGGCCATTTGTTCCCCCAGGCTGGAAACGACGTCCAAGCCGCGCGGGGTCAACTCGCCCAGCACGTAGATGCTCTGGCACAAGCGCTCGAACTCGCGCAGTTTCTCGTCCAGGAGACGCCCCAAGGCCGCGCGCTCCACGCCGTCCTCGATGAGTTGACCGGCCACGATCTGGTGCTTGACCAGCAACTCGTTGCGCGCGTCGCGGTACGGGGTCTCATCCCCTGCGGCCGCGGCTTTGGCCGCGTTGATTAGCGTGTCGGTGACCCCGGACATGGCGCTGGTCACCACGACGACATTACCGTCCTCCTCCTTTGCCCGGGCCACGATGCCGGCCACCCGAGCAAAGGCCTCAGCAGAACCAACCGATGTGCCTCCAAATTTCAGTATGCGCATATGAATGTTCTCCCAAGAGTGGCTATAGTCTCTAATCTCCAATCTCCAATCTCTAATCTCGAAACTGGAGATTGGAGATTAGAGATCAATTTTCATATTCGCTCCAACGCCTGCTCCAAGTCCGCGATCAAATCCTCCGTGTCCTCGATCCCCACCGAGAGGCGGACGAGTTGGTCGGTGATGCCCAGGGCCAGGCGGTCTTCGGGATCCATCTCGTAGTAACTCATGATGGCGGGCTGTTCCACCAGACTTTCCACACCGCCCAGGCTGGGCGCAATGCGCGGAATGCGCAGCGCGTCCACGAATCGGCGGGTCTCCTCGTCCGTACCCTTGATCTCGAAGGATACCACACCCCCGAACCCACGCATATATCGGCGCGCGATATCGTGATGGGGATGCGAGGAGAGGCCGGGGTACCACACGCGCCGCACTTTGGGATGCTCCTCGAGGAAACGGGCAATGGCCAGGGCGCTGGCGTTCTGTCGCTCCACGCGCAGGGCCAGGGTCTTCAGGCCCCTGAGAATGAGATACGCCGCGCTTGGATCGACCACGGCGCCAAACATGGCCTGGGCCTCGCGCAAGGGCACAGTAAGATCCCCGCGGCCGACCACCACACCGGCAAGCAAGTCGTTATGCCCGGCCAGGTACTTGGTCACGCTATGAATGACCAGATCCACCCCGTAAGCGAGGGGCTTAAGGTTGTAGGGAGTGGCAAAGGTGCTGTCGATGATGGTACGCACGTTGTGGCGCCGCGCAATGTCCACAAGACGTTCCAGGTCGAGCACGTAAAGGAAGGGGTTGGTGGGCGTCTCGGAGAAGATGTAGCGGGTGGTGGGGCCAATCGCGGCCTCGATGGCCGCGTAATCTCCCGGCGGGACGACACTCACGTCCACGCCCCAGCGCTTGAGGAAGGTGTTACAGAACGTCCGCGTGCGGCGGTACGCGTCCGCAGTGATGACCAGATGGTCGCCGGGGCGCAGGAGGATGAGGAGGGTCAGAGTCACCGCGGCCATGCCGGAGGAGAGCAGAACGGCATCGTTTCCTTCGTCCAGAGCGGCGAGTTTTTCCTCGGCCGCGCGTACCGTGGGGTTGCCATATCGCCCGTACTCCTGGTGCAGGGGCTTATCCCAAAACATGCGTTCGGCCATGAAGGATTCAAGCGCATCGGTATTGGGAAAGGCATAGGTGGACGTTTGCACAATGGGGGTCGTGACACTTCCATAGGGGTTCTGGCGCGGCTCACCCGCGTGCACCGCCTGGGTGCTCGGCCCGGGCCGCCTACACTCCCCTACCTGAAATTCTCGCTTGGCCTGGACATCTGTCCCTTGAAACATTAAAGCCCTCCTCTCGGCTTTGGCGAGGGGAAGGGCTCCGGCAATAAAAAAGCCTCTTTCTGGAAGAGGCCTGTCAACACGTGTGCTGACCTGCTCTCATCTTCCAGAGTCCGCAATACTCTGCCGGAATTGGCACCTTAGCAAGAAGAAGGTGTCTCTTGGAGTGGGGCACCGAAGGTACCCCACTCCAGGAAACCCCACCCTTCCTTACCAGGTTGCCGAGGCTTCACAGGGCCGGTCCCTCCACCTCTCTGGATAAGAGCGGCAGTGCCTATTCGATTTTGGGGGGTATCATACTTGGTTTCGAGGATTTGTCAAATGCGCTTCATAAAAATTTTCGTCCAAGTCCTATGTGTATGGACATTGGCTCCTGGGATTCTTACTAGCTTTCAGCATGACGTGGATAGTTCCTGTATGGTCATCATTCTGTCTATCCCGATGATACAGGTAGAGGCGTTCCTTATCGACCTTGGGGAGTTCCTATCCACTTGGCAGCATCGGTGGTATCATTATGGTGAAACTTTTTCATCAAAGAGGAGTAGAAAATGCCAACGAAACAACCGAACTACAAGCAAAAAATCAGCGCCATCCTCAACATCATTGCCGGTATCCTGTTCCTCGCCGCCGCCTTTCATCTGTTGACAGGACAAAGCGGCATCGACTGGTTGTCACTCATCGCGGGGGTGATCTTCGTAGCCGGTGGCTTGTGGGGCCTGTGGAAATTATGATGGAAGCCCATCTCTCCCTACAAACGCGAACCGGAGGAGGATGATGCCCATGTTGGGGACTTATGAAGTGGCGATACTCGCGCTGCTCCTTTGTGGATTGGGCCTTGTGCCACTGGTCGCGCTGTTCTGGCTGGTACGCGAAGTACGCCGCCTTCGTCAGCGCTTACAGGATCTCGAAGTCGCCCTTCGGCACCATGAAGAGAAGTAATGCGGCCCAAAATTCGCGTCAAGGCGAGGAGGACAGCACCGCAAGCAGCGCCTCCGGGAGGAGCAAGGCGAATTCACCCAGGAGGGCTGCACATATGGTCCGCCCGTTGGGTCTCTCCTATTCAGGGGCCAGGAGGCGACTGACGAAGAGGTTGGCGTGCAGCAACACACGCATGGGGGCTCAGCCTTCATAGAAGGTCATTTTGTCCTCGTGGGCCATCTCTTCGATGACTTCGCGCACGAAGCGGTTGGCCAGCGTTCCCGCCTTTGTAGGGGATGCGTGGGCACAAGGCTCGGTGCCATGAGGCGGTGAGCCTTTTCATTTGGAATAAGGAGGACGGCGCCATGAAAGGGTACGTGTGGATGTGGTTCGAAGGAGACGAGGACGACCTGCGCGCGTTGGAGACTATTTTCGGCCCCCAACCCTTTGTGCGTCGCGTCATCAGACCCGACGGCACCGTCGTCATTCGCGGAAGGGCACGCCTGTGGTCGGTAGACTGGCTGGAGCGGGTCGAACGTGGGGAAATCCAAACAGACCTTGCGCGTACAGAGGCCATCATCGCGTGGTTCTACGACGAGGGAGAAGTGGCGCTCATACGTCGCTGTCGTGAATTAGGGTTGGATGTACAACGGGCCCTGGAAATATATCGGACCCTCAAAGGAATGACGGTGGAAGAGGCGCGTGCATGGTTGAATTCGGATAGGGAAAAGCCCAATACCTAAGAAAGGTTAATCCCCAGATGGGAAGAGGCCTCTTCGCGCTCGTAGCATCCGGTAGCCCTGTGCTGTGATAGCCCAACGAGGCCCTTCGTCCGTAGCAACCTCCATCACCGCTCCCCCTGCCTTCAGACGTTCCAGAATTTCGCGCACCCGCTCCAGGGGAAGGTCCGTGTCCACGGCAAGCCCGCTTAGGGAACGCAAGCGGTAGGGGCTGCCCACCAATGCCTCCAACACCCGACGAACATCTTCATCCAAAAGCTTCGCTTTTTCGGGTTGCACCGCCGCTACGCCTATTGCCCCCTCCACTCTTGGTTCTGGAGGTCCAATTTCAGGCTCTTTCAACATCTGAATGTAGCGCTCATGGAGCGTTATGTTCTTTTGTAGCGTTTTGATCTCCTGGTCGTGTTTCTGAAGATCTTGCAACAATCGCTGGGAAACAGAGGAGATGAAGCGTTCCGCCCCGAGGCTGGCTGCAAGGGCTATGGCGAAGAGAAGGAAAAGGTTCTCCGACAATGACGTGCTTTTGTTGGGAGATAGTATATTATTCAACACCTCGCTCCGGGTGAAGGAGAGGAAGAGCGGCACCAGAAACGCGGCCGCCAGAGAGGTCAGGAAGAACCGTAGGAATGTTCTACAGGACAAGGGCTCCTCTGATCGGGAAGCAGTGCGCACCCATCTTACTAATCCACCAAGTAAGGCGGCACTCCCAAGAACCAAAATAACGTAGGCGGCTTGCCACATGAGGCACCTCCCCAATGTAACGTCTATCCGTGACAAGGTATAGCAAATCGACGATAACAAAGTTGAAACAACAGGGGGGTGGCGTACTGACAAGTCCACATATGTTTACGGATAGTTGTGGAGAAAGGCCGGAGGGGAGGCTTTTCTGTGTGCCGGGCTTCACCCGGCGCACAGAAAAGATCTTCTCCCCCCGCCCCGTATGGCCACCTCCCAAGGATAAAGTTTTATTAGTCAATCAGCAAGAGGGGGAATAGGAGCAAATGTCCAATCCCCCGCTCCAAATAGAAAGGGCAAGGATTATCGAGACATAAGCGGTAGAAAAGAGGAAAAGAATGTACACGCCTTTCGCCCACTTAGTTCGTATGTAAAGGAGCGAAGTGGCCAAGAGCCCTCAATCGGCCTTGGTAACTGTATGTAGGTTGGAGAAGCGGTGGCTTGGAAGGAGATAGTCTCCACTTGGGTAGAAGGGATTTCTCCCGCACAATCGCTGTTGCCATTGGCGTCGATTTTGACCACATACATATCTTCCTGTTGAGCGCCAAAACTCTTCGTCCACCCCCCGATGAGAAATCCTCCATCTGATGTCTGCACCACGGCTTTCGCGGTATCATCTTCAGGACCACCATAGGTTCTGCTCCATACCATGTTACCCGTGGCATCAATCTTCACCAGGTACAGATCCCTCCCTCCTCGGCCAAAACTCTCTGTGTAACCCGCCAAGACGAAACCACCGTCGGATGTAGGGGCTACAGCGTAGGCCTTCTCATCCTTAGGACCGCCATACGTACGGCTCCACACGAGATTGCCCGAGGCATCAATTTTGAGCGCGTACATGTCCATTCCCCCCACACCATAACTCTCCGTAGATCCAACAAGGAGAACCCCACCATCAAGGGTGAGCGTTGCCCCCCAAACTTCCTCGTTCTCCACACCACCATACGTGCGCTTCCACCACATGCCCCCTTTAGGGTAAATCTTTATCACGTAGATATCGCTTTTTCCCGCACCAAAACTTTCCGTTTCCCCTATCAGCAAAATTCCCCCATCCCCCATTTGCACAGCCCCCCTCCCCACATCGTTAGATCTGCCACCATAGGTGCGACTCCACAGGGGATTGAAGGAAGCATCCAAATTGACGACATAAACATCGTATGCGCCAACACTCGTAGAGGAGGTCGTCCCTACCAAAAGGTAGCCTCCAACCCATAAAGGGATGACCGTTAGAGCTGCATCGATATACGACCCCCTAAGAACATAGTGACGTTGGACCTCACCGTTAGCCCGGATTTTGAGCACAAACACGTCATCCAAAGCATAAAGACCAAAAAGCCCACCTGGCATCTTTGTGGCCCCTGTAATGAGAAACCCCCCATCAGCGGTCTGAATCCCCCGCCAGGGAACATCGTCTCTATCCCCGCTGTAAGCGCGTGTCCATTGAGGATTACCAAAAGCATCGATTTTTATGGCCACAACGTCCAATCCTCGACCATTTCCGGTCGTGGCTGCCCCTAAGAGTAAAAAGCCCCCATCTGTCGCGGGGATGATTGAACTTATGCCATCCCGACCGCTTCCCCCAAAGACACGCTGAAAACGCGAGGAAGCAGCAACGAAGGATGGTTGTTGCCTGGTCGCAAATGGAGACAGCGCATCAACAGCAGAGCCCACACAGTCTACTTCATAGGAAGGGGAAAAAGGGGATACCGGGTAGAATATCCCAACCAAAACAATGGCAAACATTAACAACACCCGCCTGTAGTTTGATCTTCGCCATCGGCCATGCACCAGGCATCCACTACGGGCCAACATGTTCCTCCTCCTATCTTTGTCCAAATTAAAGATGGGGGGAAGGAACAGTGTCCTCCCCCCTATCCTCCTCCTTACTTAGCGTATGACCGCAGGCAGGTAATGCTGTCGCGGCAGCGGATACAGCGCAAAACCAACGTCCACCACCGTGTTGGCCGCCACTTCCACCTCCACCGTCAGAGCGCTCACCACATACACCCCACCCGGATACGCCACACTCACGGTGTAACGCCCTGGCATCACATCCACAAACCGGAAATAACCCTGAGCATCAGTCACCGTCTCACGAACCTCCGCCAGTCGACCCCACCCCAATGCCGACTCCAACCGCACTCTCAAACCAACCACCCCCTCTTCACCCGCATCCCGCTCACCATCTCGATCCACATCCGCCCATACATACCCCTCCACGACACCCGTCGCAGGTGTCGCCGTCGCCGTCGCCGTCGGCGTAGGCGTCAACGTGGGCGTCGGGGTCGGCGTCGGCGTCGATGTCGCCGTAGGTGTCGCCGTCGGCGTCGGCGTAGGTCGCCCCAAGACAAACAGGTTGTCCACATAATACCCAGACGCCGGACTAATGTACTCTATCGTCCCTGCATCTATCACCCGCCCAGGCAATGGCGCCTCCGCTCGTACCGATACCCACCCCCCAGGCGGCCGCACCTGCAAGCGATAGCGATAATACCCCTTGTCCTCCCACCAGAAGAGGAAAAACTGCCCATTCCCATGTGTCCTCGCTTGCTTCAACAAATCCCACCCCGCCGTGCGGGTGTTATACCCCAAAAGGTCGACCCTCACGTCCCCCATCGGCTTGCCTGACATATCCTCCACACGCCCCCAAAACCGGTAGTTGCGCACCGGTGTCGGGGATGGAGTAACCGTTGGCGTCGGGGTAGCCGTGGGAGGAGACGTTGGGGTCGGCGTCGGCGTAGGAGTGCCAGGAGCAAACGTTGGCGTCGGCGTCGGAGAGGATGTCGGCGTTGAGGTAGGGGACGGTGTAGGAGTCGGCGGCCCCACGAAGCATTGTTGAACCGGAAAAGCAAAGGTGGTAGAGACAGAGGGACTGATGCTTGACACTGTGGCATTCGTGGTTATACCGTAAGCCCCCCCTGGTGTCTGAGTAACGGAGATACTTTGCACGATGGCGTTGGAGGTGCCGGCAAACCCACATCCTGGAATATTCCCATTGGCGTCCAACTTCAACACCCACAGATCTCCAGACATAGAGCCCGCCACGATATAACCACCATCGGCTGTCTGTTGGATAGCATTCCCTTCATCCCACCCATTATCTCCGTATGTTTTCTCCCACTGCACATTACCATTGGCGTCTAATTTCATCACCCAAACATCATACCAACCAGCGCCAAAGGAGTTAGTCCACCCGGATACAATGTAGCCCCCATCCGATGTCTGTTGGATAGCATAAAGCCTGTCCGTACCGTTACCCCCATAGGTTTTTTGCCATTGCACATTGCCATTAGCATCCAACTTTAACACCCACGCGTCGCTAAAACCAGCACCAAAGGACAAAGTCTCTCCAGTCACAATGTAACCGCCATCTATCGTCTGTTGGATAGCGTAGCCGCGATCGTCATCACTTCCCCCATAGGCCTTTTGCCATTGCACATTGCCATTAGTGTCCAACTTCACTACCAACAGGTCATCACGCCCGGCCCCAAAAGACCGAGTGTATCCTGTCACGATGTAACCACCGTCTGTCGTCTGTTGGATAGCATAACCATAATCAGGGCTCGTGCCACCAAAAGTTTTCTCCCATTGGACGTTGCCGTTAGCATCCACTTTCAACACCCACACATCGTTAACCCCAAAGGAGTAAGTTCTTCCGACTACAACGTAGCCCCCGTCCGAGGTCTGCTGAACAGCAAGGCCATTTTCTCCCCCTCCGCCTCCATAAGTCTTCTGCCATTGCACATTGCCGTTGGCGTCCAACTTCAACACCCAGACATCATCATTGCCCGCGCCAAAGGAGTAGGTAGCTCCAACCACAATATAGCCACCATCCGATGTTTGCTGGATGTCTTGAGCCCAGTCGTGACTGCCTCCGCCATAAGCCCTTTGCCATTGCACATTGCCGTTAGCGTCCAACTTCAACACCCAAAAATCCCGATTACCAGCCCCAAAGGATTTGGTATACCCAGCAACGATATAACCGCCATCCGATGTTTGTCGAATTGCATAAGCCGTTTCAGTGGAGCCTCCTCCATACGATTTCGCCCATGCGGCACCGGCCATGCCTAAACCCTGTCGACTTATCGCGCCCAAACTGAGGTGCTCCGTTCCTGCCCGCGCAGCAGGCATCGTCCCCGTCACCAACATCAGCAATAGAAGCAACGCTCCCGGCACGAACTGCCACCGTAAAACACGTCGCTTCCGTACTTCCCCATTCATGGCTCACCTCCTAACGTGTGTGAAGTGCTGAACAGTATTCACAAAATCACACCGACTTGGCAGCAGACCTTTAATGGCCACAGAGCGCATGAAGGGTTCATCTTCCATTGATAAAAAGACATAGCAGATCGGTAGGAACAAAGTGTGAACAAAAGGCGGATATTAGGTATTGATTGGGGATTGGAGCCTATGGGGAGGATACTTCGGAAGTTCTCGTGGATATGGGATATGGACTCGGATCCACCCCTTGATGATCGTTTGCCGGACTCACCGTTGGGTGACCACAGGGCGTTCTTTATGTAGGGGGTGGGAGCGCTGCGCTGGCGCTCCCACCCGTGGGCTCTGCTACTGCATTACCGTGGGTAGGAACTGCCTCCGCGATAGCGGGTACAGCGCAAAATCAACGTCCACCACCGTGTTGGCTGCCACATTTGCCTCCACCGTCAAGTCGCTCACCGCGTACACGCCCCCCGGATAGATCAGGCTCACGGTATAACGGCCGGGAGGCACGTTCGTGAAGCGATAGAAACCCTGGGCATTCGTGACCGCCTCCCTGACCTGAGCCTGGGATGCTTGGGCCGGCACCAACCGCACCGTCAAGCCGGCCAATCCTCCCTCACCGGCATCCCGTTCACCGTTCCGGTTCACGTCGGCCCACACGTGTCCTTGTACAGTGCCCGTGGTGGGCGTGGGGGTCGGTGTGGGCGTGGCTGCAATACATCGGACCCTGACAACAGCCGCAGGTGTGGCGACCGTCGCATTCGTGCTCCACACGCGGATGGAGGCCCAACCTACTCCCATAGAAAGACGATCTCTTCGAACGTTGCTATTCCGCACTTCCGGAGTACTCCTGGCAAAGAGGTTGCATCCCGGAATGTCCCCCTGAGCATTCATCCTGAACACCAGCATGTCTCCCCCGTCCACACCGGCCACAACGTAGTCGCCATTTTCGGTTTGCAGTACACTTTCTCCCCACTCGCCGCCTGGAGTCCCATATGTTTTCTGCCACTGAACACGGCCCTCCGGGGTCAACTTCAGCATCCAGACATCAATATTACCGGCACCGAAGGACCAGGTTTCTCCTACCAGAAGGTATCCCCCATCCCGTGTTTGCAGGACGTCGTAGAAAACATCGTATTCCCCTCCCCCAAACGTCTTCTCCCACTCTATGTCGCCGTTGGGTCTCAGTTTGACCACCCACGCATCGAAATAGGCACCGGCCGTCTTTGTTTCTCCGGCCAGGATAAACCCACCGTCGGTGGTCTGTTGTACGGCGTAGGCTTTGGCATCCCTACCTCGACTATACACCTGACTCCACTGGACGCGACCGTTGGCGTCCAATTTCATCGCCCAGAAATCGAACGTAGATTTCAGGGACGAACCAGCCAGAATGTAACCACCGTCATCCGTTCCCTGAAAGTCGTTAACCGATATCGCTCTCCCTGCTTCTCCATAAGTTCTCTGCCATCGGAGAATCCCATTCCTGTCCAATTTGAACAGCCAGGCATTGCCGTAATACTTACCAGCGATCAAGTAGCTACCATCACTCATCTCTTGGACAGCAGCGGCTTTATCGCCGCCCGCGTGCCCAAGGGTCGTTTGCCACTCGATGTTGCCGTTGGGTCCCAGTTTGACCACCCACGCATCTGACGCGCCGACACTGAATGACCAGGTAGAACCAGCCAGGATATAGCCACCGTCCGTCGTCTGCTGAATAGAATGGACCTCTTCATCCGACGGGCCTCCATACGTCTTTTGCCACTCAATCTCTCCTTCGGGGTCCAGTTTGATGACCCAGATGTCTTGATTTCTGGTTTCGCGGTACCACATGTGGCCGGCCAAAATGTACCCCCCGTCCGCGGTCTGTTGGATGGTATGAGCTTGTCCATATTGCCCCTTCGTGCTGCTCTCATAACTCTTTGCCCATAGGGAACTTCCTGTGGCGCGGTTCATCACACAGGGCGTGTTGAAACTATCGCTCCCGGCAATGTATGAGATACTCGCCGTAACCTTACTTCCGCCCTCTGCTTGGGCCTGGGGGATAAACCCTGCTAACAAAATCCACACCAACAGAACCGTTCCCAAAACTAACCGCCAACGCATCAAACCCAGGTTGTGGTCTCTCACTTCCATCATCCACCTCCTTCATGATCTTCTCGCTCCCCGCCTGAGCAGGCAATGGGACACATTGGGAAACGGCCGGAACAACGAGCAAACCTTGGGGTGACGGGAACGTCCTCTTGCCCGCCACCCCAAGGAGAACGTTCACCACAGCATGATAGGCAGCCAGTGGTGTTTCAGCGGCCGCGGAGAAACGTTGGGAATGGAAAGACGGAAGCCATCCCCCTCGCGCGGCCGCAAGGGGGCGCGGTTGTCCACACGCAACACAGTCTGAGCGCGGTATGTGCCCGCCCGCACTTCGATCAGGTACTCGCCCGGGGAGAAGGGCACGGACAGGAAGAGCACCATTTCGCCCGAAGGCTTGAAGCGGAGGCCATTCCTTACTACTCGGCCGTTGACCAGCAACTGGGCTGCCGCGTTGGGCGGGAAGTTCCAGGCCCACAGGGTGAACCAGCTACCGGGACGACCGGTGCGATAGTTGAGCCGTACTTCGGGAATGGTCTGGTTCAACACGGGCACGGGCTTGCGCTGGAGCGCGCCCCGCGCCCGTCCCAATTGCCCATAACCATCCCATCCCCAGCAGAGCACGGGCGCGGTAGTGGCAGTGGTCACTAACGCACACGTGTAATCCTGCCCGGCCGTTACCGCCGTCACCCCCGCAGTAAGGTCTGGAACGGGCACCGGCCGCGGGCTGTTGCCCCAATCACCGTTACCCAATTGCCCCAAACCATTGGCTCCCCAACACCGGAGTGCACCATTCCCCAACAAAGCGCAGGTGTGCCGCGCGCCCGCGGCCACAGCCGTGACACTGCCGAGTCCTACCACGTTGACAGGCGCCCGTCGGGAAATAGTTGTTCCATCGCCCAACTGGCCGTAGGCATTATCGCCCCAACAGCGCACCTTGCCGTTGGTCAGCACCGCGCAGGTGTGAACAGTTCCCGCAGTAATGGATTTTGCTCGGCCGCCCAAGTTCACGACCTGCACCGGCCTATTGCGGGACGTTTGAGTATTATCGCCCAGTTGCCCGCGCGAGTTATCTCCCCAGCAACGCACAGAACCGTCCTGGAGCAGCGCGCAAGTGTGATCGTTCCCTGCAGCAAGGGCCACGGCTTTCCCACCCAGGTTGACCACCCGCACAGGGGTGGAACTGTTCTGCGTGGTGCCGTTGCCCAGTTGTCCCGTCCAGTTAATTCCCCAGCAGCGCACCGAGCCATCGCGCAGGAGTGCGCAGGTGTGAGCATTGCCCGCGACCACCGCGGTAGCCTGTCCCCCCAGGTTCCTGACCCGCACGGGCGTGTGTCGCTCTTGGGTGGTGCCATCCCCTAATTGGCCGGCAAAATTGCTGCCCCAGCAGAACACCGCGCCATCTTCCCGCACCGCGCATGTGTGCCCCCATCCTGCGGTCACCGCGATGGCCCGGCCGCCGAGGTTCACCACGCGTGCGGCCCGAAATCGAGCCCGCGTGGTTCCATCACCCAGTTGGCCGGATGTGTTGCTCCCCCAACAGCGCAGGGATCCATCCTCCAGGAGGGCGCAAGCGTGGAACCCGCCGGCAGCCACGGCCACAGCCTGTCGCGGCAATCCGAGGACGTGGCGGGGCATACTACTGGCCGCCGGAGAACTGTTCCCGAGTTGACCAAACGTATTGCTTCCCCAACAGCGCGCGGTGCGGTCTTCCAACACGGCACAGGCGTGGTCGCCGCCGGCAGCGATCTGCCGCACGCGGTCGCGCAACCCCAGGACGCTGACCGGTCGGTTCCTATCGGTCGTGGACGCGTTGCCCAGTTGGCCGCTGCCGTTCCGCCCCCAACACCGCACGCGGCCTGCTTCCAGAAGAGCACAGGTGAAGGAACCGCCTACGGCGAGGGCTTTGGCCTTGCCGCCCAGGTGAACGACGGACACCGGGGTCAGCCGCGTGGACCACGTTCCATCCCCCAGTTGACCGGCAAAATTGCTGCCCCAGCAGCGCACGCTGCCGTTCTTCAACAATGCGCAGGTGTGGAAACTGCCAGCGCCAATGGCCACGGCCTGTCCGCCCAAGTTGGCGACCGGTCGCGGGGTCGTTTGTTGGGCCAACGAGCCAATTCCCAGTTGCCCGAATCGGTTGTTCCCCCAGCAGCGTGCGGAACCGTTCTGTAAGAGAGCACACGTGTGGATGTAGCCTGCAGTAATCGCAACGGCTCGCCCACCCAGGTTGGCGACGCGCACAGGTCGAGAGCGATTGCGCGTGGTACCGTCCCCCAACTGGCCGTACCAGTTATTCCCCCAACAACGAACCGAGCCATCTTGGAGCAGGGCACATGTGTGGGTGGCCCCCGCGGCCAGGGCGATGGCTTTCCCGCCCAGGTTGATCACCCGCACAGGCCGGGGGCTGTCACGCGTGGTGCCATCCCCCAACTGGCCGTCCCCGTTCGCGCCCCAACAGCGCACTGCCCCACCTTGCAGGAGGGCGCACGCGTGGGATCCTCCGGCAACCACGGCAACGGCCACACCCCCCAAGTTGATAACGGGAGTGGGAACATGGCTGTCAATAGTCGTACCGTTGCCCAACTGCCCTTTCGTATTCTTCCCCCAGCAGTACACCCTTCCTCCTTGCACCAGGGCGCAGGTGAAATCAATACCTCCCGCGATATGCTGGATGTTGGGCAAAGGGGAAGTCGCGGTCAAAGCCGTTCGTTGGGTAATAGGCCGGGGTGTACCAATCAACACGTCAGCCTTTACTGGAAGCGGCGCGAGAACGAACAAACTGTTCACGAGAAGGAAGATATGGAGCCACGTCAGTACGGATTTTGTTCTGAGCATAGCGTTAGCCTCCGGGTTGGGTATTAGAGATTGGGAAATTAGGGAATCGGATACAGGGGCCGAAAAACCGACGTCGGGCATCTCCGATTTTTCGGCCCTGGGACACTTCAACGCACGGCTGCAGGCATGTACTGGCTATAGGGCAGCGGATATATGGGAAATGGCACCTCCGTTCGCCGCCCAGCCACCACCTCAATCTCCTGGCTTAACACCCGCACCGGGTATACCCCGCCCGGGTAGACCAGGTTGACGGTGTAGCGGCCGGGTGAGACATCGGTGAAGCGGAAGAAGCCCTGGGCGTCGGTGACCGTCTGCCGAGTCTGGCCCAGGCGTCCTTGCGCCTGGGCTGGCACCAGTCGCACCGTGAGGCCCGCCAGCCCTTTTTCATCGAGGTCGCGCTCGGCGTCTCGGTCCGTGTCTGCCCACACGTAACCCTGCACCGTGCCTGTGGTGGGCGTGGGGGTGGGAGGCGGAGCGCCTACGAAGCACTGCTCCCTGGGGGAAACGTTGGTGGTGATAACCGTGGCGGCGCTGTCTTCCATTGTGGCACTGGTGCTCGCAACCGAGGCGTTCGTCGTTGCTCCGGTAACGGTGGTGCCTCGCACGGTGACGTCTGGCGCGCGGACAAGCCCACATCCTGGAATGTCGCCGTTGGCGTCTAACTTCAACACCCACATATCCTCCCAGCCAGCGCCGAAGGATTCGGTCTTCCCAACCACAATGTAGCCCCCATCTGTCGTCTGTTGAACGTCATAGGCTATATCAAGGGCGGATCCCCCATACCTCTTCACCCATGCAATACTCGCCGCGCTCAACTCTATGGCCCTTCTTCCCTCACTCGGTATCACAGAAAGCCCCGCTCGCACGGGCAGGGAGGACCCTACCACCAAAACCAGCCCCAGAACGGTTACGCTCAACGCCAGGAGCGGTCTCTTCAGGTGTTGATGCCACACAACCTCTCTCATGGCATCCCCCTTTCACTTTCCACATCTACACGGAACGACTTGTTTTTGTTTTTGTCAAGCCTTTGGGCAGTACCCCGGCTTACCGTAGAAGGTGGGAAAAAGCGACGTTTGTCCTGCTCATATGGTTCGCCGGTGGCAATAAAGTGCTCGATGAAGGCAAAGGTGTGGTCGGGCACGTGGGCTTGCAGCCACATGCGGTACGCGGCCGTAAAAAAGAGGGCCCACAACAAAAACAAGCCCATCGTGCCGGCCAACGCTCTGTCCACCCATCGGCCAAAGCGAATGTCCACGGCCAACGTATCCTCTGTGGTGGAGAGGGTGACGTTCAGCGTGGATGAGATGCCCAAAACGGACCGCCACACTTCAGCCTGCCGCACTCGAATTACCCTCCGGTTCTCTGCAGGCTCCACCACGCGGGGGGCGTATCCTCCTGCTTGATACCAGGCGACAAGCGCATGGACGAGTCGGGGCACGTCCACCCCGGCAGATTTGTAAGTGCGACGATGCGTCATGCGTCCGCTCCCGTATCCTGAGTCCCGGGTGGCAGGGATTGATGGTTGGCTTGCTGGTACAAGAAGGCGCTTTGCAGCGCGTGCAGGACGGTCAGTTCGACCAGAAGTTGGGTGACCAACGCGTGTTGGTCCTCGCTCAGTTGCCTCTCGACCTGATACATGATATCGGCCACGCGCCTGGCCTGCGCCCGAATATCCTCCAGGCGAACGTCCCCCTCTTTCAGCGCGTGTTCCCACATTTCGATGCGTTCGAGGTAGGACTGAAAAACGTGCTCGTCGCCCTCGTCGCTGAACCAGCTAGCGAATGTCATGTTCCTTCTCGCCCACGATGACGTTCAGGGCGAATATAGCAAGGAGGTGGGAACAAAGTGTGAACAAAGGGGAATGAGGTATTGGGTATTGGGTATTGGGTATCGGGTATCGGGTATCGGAGATTGGAGATTGAGGGTTGGAGGATAGTCCTGGCGGAGAGGGGAATTACTCCTCGATTCGATCACGCACGACGCAAGACGTACGACGCACAACGCACGACGTTCAAATCATCTCCCCCCGGCGCAGGCGTTCGGCCAGCCATTCGGTGAGCGCGGAGGGGCCCACGTCCAACTCCCGTGCCAGCGCAGCGCGCGCCTCCTCGTACACGGCCAGGGCTTGCGCACGTTCCCCCAGGCGGGCAAGGGCCCGCATCTTGACCTGATAGGCGGCCTCCACCCAGGGTGCCACAGCCAGCACGCGGTCGGCCCACAAAATGGCCTGGCGGAACTCGCCCCCTTCCAGGTATCGCCGCGCCACGAAGAGACACCCCTCCTGGTATAGGCGTTGCCAGCGTTCGTCACGCTCTACCCACCAGGTCTCATAGGGGGCAACACTAACGGGCGGGGCCCATGCTTCCAGGGCTTGCACACACGCCTCAAGGGGTGGCGGCGCGTCCGGGCGGTCTTCCTCCTCCAAGGCGTTCTGAACGGTCCGCTCGAACACTTCCACGTCCACCCACACCCGATCTTCCGGGTCAAAGGTGAACACGTCCCAAGTGGTAGAGAGATAGCGAATCGGCCCCTTAGCGCGCATGTAGGGTTCCAGCACCTGCCGCAGCCAACTGAGCAGGCGGCGGAGGGTCTGCGCGGCTTGTTGGGGATTCTGGTCCGGCCAGAGGTCCGCGAGGATGCGATCGCGGGTCAGGGGCTGGCCGCGATGGAGCACGAAGTACTGGAAGAGCCGCACGACAGCCGGCCGGGGCCAGGCGCTGTCCGGGATCTCCGTGTCCCCACGCCAGACGCGAAACGCGCCCATGAACTGGACTCTGAGCGGGGGCGGGGGCAGGGCTTCCAGTCGTTTGAGGGCCTGTTCCATGGCCGCGCGCACGTGCGCGTTCTTTTCCCGCTTCAGGCCGCGTTGTAACGCGGGCATGGCCTCCTCCCGTTGGGTAGCCTGTAACGCCCACGCGGCCCGCCGTCGCACCGCGGCATCCGGCGCCAGAAGGAGATCCTCCAGGCCCGCCACGCGGCCGATGCGTCCCAGCGCCTCGATGACCATCTCTTCCTCGTAACCCAGAAGCAAGGCCACACGCCAAACCTGGAACCCCAACTCCGGGTCGCGGTCCGTCAGCACGGGGCGCAAACGGGGGAAGCGGCGTAAGACGTGAAGGAGCGCGCGCAGGTGGCGTCGTGCCTCCGGACGCCCTTCCCGATGGCAGCGCCACGCGAGCAGACCGCGCAGGCGGATGAGGCTCGGCAGCGCGCGCGCCTGGATGAGGAAGCGCGTGTCCGGGTGCAGGGGCGGTGGAAGCGGGTAGGCTTCGGTGGCCGCAATGTCGCGCTCCAGCGCGACCAGGGCGCGTGGGAAAGGCGCGTCCCAGGGTTGGTTCAGGGCCTCCTCAGCAATGCGCACGGCCTCCTCGGGGCGTCCCTGGCGCCGGGCCAGCCAGGCCCGCAATTGCGCCAGGCAAAGGTGACGGTCATTGCGTCCGGCAACGTGCGCTTCTGCCTGGGCGAGCGCCTTCTCGGCGTTGTCCCACTCGCCTATTCCGATGTGGTACAGCGCCCAGTAATAGAAGCGCCAGAAATTGCTGGTCGTATCGACCGTTTCCACTTCTTTCACAAGCCCTTCGAGTTCTGTCAGCACTTTTCTGATCCGTTCCCATGCCCCCGTTTCCGCGTACAAGGCCACCCACTGCTCCAGGTAAATCATGCGGGGCGATGGCCTCTCCTGGTAGTATGACCTATCCTGCTCCAGCAGCGCTTCAGCTTCCTCTAAGTACCCCATAGGCGCGAGGACGTTGGCGGCGAGGTTACCCCGTTGGTAGAGAGCGATGGTTTCGTGCCCCATCTTTTCGGCGATGGGGATAGCCGCGCGGTAGAAGTATCGCGCTCTGGGAAAGTTTCCGAGCAAAGCGTAAACGTTGCTGAGAAGAACGGCTGCACGAAACCGGTATTTGAGATCCGTGGCCCCATCCCATAAACGGTGGCCGTATTCCAGGGCTTTTTTGTACCGGCCTGTCAGAAAGCAGACCTGGCCAAGCGCGTGATAAGCCTGGCAGGTGGCTTCTGGGTCTCCACGGGCCTCCAGAAGCCGTGCTCCCTCGATGACCAATTGCCATCCTTCTTCCTGCGCTCCCGATGAGCAGAGTTCCGCGGCCAACCGCGTCAGTAGAATCGGATGTCTCTCCCGGTAGGGTTTTGGCAGGCCGAGGATCCAGCGGCGGTAGGTATAGACGCGATTGGCATCCCAGATGACTTCCATAGGCATGTCGAGGAGCAGCCGCGTGGCCTCGTCCCACAGTTCGTCGGTGAGAGCCTGTTCGATGGCCAGGTCGTAGTCGTTGCGCCGGTGGAACCAGGTGACGATGTGGCGGGCGATGGTTTTTCGATCGGATGTCTGCGCGCGGAGAAAGGCGCGAAACAGTTCATGGTAACGCCAATATCCCTCCCGGGTGCCTGGGTCCACAAAGAGACGCCGTCTCGCCACTTCTTGCCAGATGTGTCGCGCTTTTTCCTCCGCGTCGGGCATGCCCATAGCCTGCCACAGGTGTATAGCCATGTCCGGGGAAAACTGAAGGGCCACGCCCGTCAATTGCAAAAAAGCGCGCACATCCTGGGGCAACGTTTCCCACAGGCGTTGAAAGATGTGGGTGTGCAGGTACGCCTCCAGGGACGTTTCGATGTGCTCGGGAGCCGTGTACAGGTGGGCGATGTGAACCAGGGCGGCGATGGCGAGGGGCCAGCCGCCTGTGCGCGCGTGCCAGGCCCGACTCTGCTCTGCCGTGTAGCCGATAGGGCGGAGCCAGCGGGCCACTTCCTCGGGCGTCAAAGCCAGATCGCGCTCGGTGAGGTAGGTGGTAGGGAGGGCGTGCAGGGCGTGGGCCAGTGGCGTGGGCAACCAGCGACCGCTGAGGACCCACCGCTCGGGCGCGGCGCGAATGTGCTGGACGAGCCAGTCCAGGGCCTGGTCCGCGCCTTCCAGAACGTGAACGTCGTCCAGCAGAATGGGCGACGAGGAAGCGAGATGCGGTTGCAAGCGCGCTTCCAGGTAGCCCACATCCTGGTCGGCGAGGGTGAGGGGGACGACCACGCTGCCCGGGATCTGGGCGGCCAGCGCGTGCAGGAGGGTGGTCTTACCGTAGCCGGCCGCGGCAATGACGGCCAGCGGGCCACGCGCGAGGTGATGGAGTGCACGACGTACAAGGTGCAGACGCTCGAAGTAACCGAATTGCTGAACAACTGGCCCATCCGCGGTGTCACTTTGCATTGGGGGTTCAACCCTTACTTGCAAATAGATGACAAGTACGTTGGGTTTTAACCTGAAGGTCCTAAATATTCCGAGGAAACTGACGCACCAGGCAGTGGGGATACTTCCCGCATAACACAAACGGGCGGGCACTCAGGCCCGCCCGCCCGCCGAAAGATTATCGACTGGTGAGGCGCGGAGGACTCGAACCCCCAACCCGCGGATTAAGAGTCCGCTGCTCTACCAGTTGAGCTAGCGCCCCACATCCGTTGCCCATTATACTTACGCCGACCGCCCCTGTCAAGATTCGGTCGGCGCATTTTCTCCCTTCAGGTATTCTCCAGGATTTTTGATAAACGGCCGCGACCGTGAGTAAGAGAATGACGTGAGTAAGAGAATGATATGTTGTGAGTCGGCTTCGCCGAGCCACAACATATCATCTCCCTTTTTTCCCTCCTCCCTTTTTCCGCACCTCAGGGCTTTGTCAAAAGTCCAAACTCTACGACGCGCGCTATAATGCGCTCCGCCACCTCGGCCTTGCTCATCAAGGGCCAGGGCTCGACGCGCCCCTCGCGGTCGATGTACACCACACGGTTGGTGTCCGCGGCGAAGCCCGCGTCGGCCGCGGTGACATCGTTGGCGATGATGATGTCCAGGTTCTTGCGGGCCAGTTTGGCGCGCGCAGCCTCCACCGGGTTCTCCGTCTCCGCAGCAAACCCCACCAGAACCAGAGGTCTCCCCGTCTCTTGTCGTCGCTCCCCCACCGTGCCCAGAATGTCAGGGGTGCGCTCCAGTTCCAGGACGAGCCCTTCTCGCCCCTCTTTCTTCACCTTGTGTTCGGCTCGTCGCGCGGGGCGGAAGTCGGCCACGGCCGCGGCCGCGATGAACACGTCCGCGTCCTCCACCTCGGCCATGACAGCGTCGAACATGTCCTGCGCGGTGAGGATGGAAACACCTCGCACGCCATAGGGGACGGGAACCTGCAACGGTGCGTGGACGAGGACAGTGGTCGCGCCCAGGTCGCGCGCGGCCTCGGCCAGGGCCACGCCCATTTTGCCCGTAGAGGGGTTGGTGATGAAGCGCACGGGGTCGATGGGCTCGCGCGTACCTCCTGCCGTAATCACGACCTTGCGCCCGCGCAGGGGGCCGTTCAGCCCCAGGACATAGCGCATAGCGCCAAGGATGGTGGGTACCTCGGCCAAGCGGCCTACACCCTCCGCGCCTGAGGCCAGGTGTCCCGCCTCAGGGCCGACGAAGTGGACGCCGCGTTCCTTCAGGGCGCGCACGTTCTCCTGGGTGGCGGGATGTTCCCACATGTGGGTTTCCATGGCGGGTGCGAGGAGCAGGGGCGCGCGGCTGTCCAGCACGGTGGCGGTGAGCAGGTTGTCCGCCAAGCCGTGGGCCAACTTGGCTATCGTGTTGGCCGTGGCAGGCGCGATGACAATGAGGTCGGCCTGGCGGGAGTGGGTGACGTGGGGAAAGCGGCCGGCCTCGTCGGGCGTGTACATGTCCGTCCAGGCGCGACGCCCTGTGACAGCGGTAAACGTCAGCGGGGAGATGAACTTCAGGGCCGCGGACGTGAGGATGACGTCCACGCGCGCGCCCTCCTGCGCGGCCTTGGACGCTAAGTCCGCGCTCTTATAGCAGGCAATGCCGCCTGTGACGCCGAGCACAACGTGCTTATCTCGTAGATTTGACATAGCATCTGGCCCCTGACGATGGACGATAGACCATGGCTAACCATCGTCTATGGTCCATCGTCCATCGTCACATCTCATACACCCCCACTATCTTCCGCTCCACCTCGGGCGCGACGCGGGCGATGACGCGCACGTAGGGCGCGATGGTGGAGTTGCGCAACTTGCGCTTGAGGAGATTGTCCACCTGGAAGATGCCCGCGGAGTTAGCCATGACGATTTCCACCTCCACGGGGATGCCGTTCCCCTTGCGGATGTGGACGGCGTCGATGGCCTGGGCGGACACAGAATGAATGTTGACGTCGCCCGACTCGAAGGCGATGCGCGAGCGGCCGTGGGTCATGTCCAGCGCGTCCGCGACCTTGACCACGCTGGCCTCGGTGGTGTAGCAGCGCACGTCCCAGTGATGGGCGATGATGGCGTGAAGGACTTCGGACAACACAATGGTGCGCTCGCGCACGGGATAAATGGTGGAGAGCAGTTCGCGGGCCTTGGTGTGGGCCAAAAACAGGCTAAACTCCTCGTGGTTCTCGCGATGCACCGCGATGCCCAGGTCGTGCAGGGCCGCGGCGAGCACGGCCACCACCTCCGCGTCCTCGGGCTCCAGGCCGTGGTCTCCGACGATGCCCAGGGGCACGTCCGCCTCGGCAAGGAGGCGCAGGAGTTTCAGGGCCAGGTTGGCAACGATTTTGATGTGTACGGGGCCGTGGTCGCTCATCTTGTTGCGGTCCACCGCGTTGACATTAGCGCACCGCCAGAGTGTGTAAAGTTCCTCGTCCGCGTTGATGGCTTCCACCAGGGCCTGAAGGCGTTGATTGTGGCGGGCCGGGACGGTAAAGCGTATACGTTCGCCTGCAGCGACTTTTTGCTCATCTTCGGTGATGATGCGAGAGAGTTCCTTTTCCATGGTCGGCTCCTTGAATCACATACGCCACCGCGCTGATTCACCTGGACGCGGCGCCCCTGTCCAGCACTTGTTTGTTTTCCTCGCGCCATTCCCGCAGCCTGCGCCCCGCGGTGAGGATCAGGAGGACACTCGCGAGAAAAAGCACGTCCGGCCAGGTGAACCGGGGCGGGCCGGGTCGCGGGCCGTTTACTGCAAACCCATCAATGCGAACGCTCTGACCATCGGGGCCAGCGACCAAAGTGAGTTCCACGTCGTGCATCCCATAAGGAAGGGGGCCCGTCGCGTGGATGATGCGCCGGTACATGGGCACCTCGGTGGAGACGGGCACAGCCTGCAACTGAACGCCGTCCACCTTCAACGAAAGCCGCCCCCCTTCCGGGCGGGCAACAAGGTAGACGTCCAAACTTGTGCCCAGAAAACGAAGGCGCACTTTGGCTCCAGGGGTCGTGCTTTCCATGTACGACCCCATGATCGCCCGTGGATCCCGCACCTCGCGCCATTCTCCCACCCACTCTACAGCCCAGTGGGATTGATCGTGACGGCCGCGCGCCATATAAGGGGACTGATGTGTGTAGGCCTTGATGGCCTCATAAACGGGCAATGGCTTGAAATCCGGGGTGAGGAGCCGAAAATAGGCTTCGGGCTTCTTTTCCTGCTCCCACCGATCATCGGGCCGTTTGAGATACCACACATTAGCCACGCCGATCCAGGGCCACTCCTTACGGATGCGCTCATATGCCAGTACCAAATAACGGGCTTGGGTCTCCTCGTCCACCCGACCGTAACGTGGCTCCACTCCCTCAGGCGCGGTGTTCCAGTTCATTTCGCTGATCCAGATGGGCTTGTTCGCGTCCCCATAACGTACCATGATATCCCGAATCAACATGGGGCGCGAAAAGTTCGTCACTCGCGGGTTCACACGGTGGTCCGTAGGTCCAGACCAAAGGCCGTATCCTTGCATGGCCATAATATCAAAATAAGGCGCAGCCCCGGCCCTGTACATGCGTTCCAGGAAGACCAGGTCACTCATGTTACGCGGGCCGTATTCGATGTTGGCAGCCAGCGCGCCCGAGATGATAACCACGTTGGGATCTGCCTGGCGAGCGGCGGTGGCGGCGAGTTTCAGCAACTCCGTGTAAGCCTCGGGATTGACGGGCTGCTCGCCCCATTCCGGGTAAATGTTGGGCTCGTTCCATATCTGGTAGAAGCGTACCCGCCCCCTGTACCGGGACACCACCGCGTAGACGAAGTCCGCGAAATCCTGGAAATTGTCGGGAGGCGCGTAGGGGCCGATGGCGTTGCCCTGCGCGCGCGACCAGGCGGGCGGGTTGGAGAGACGCACGATAAGTTCCATATCATACTTTTCGACCAGGGAAACGATGTGATCGTACTTCTCCCAAGCCGAGCGGTAGGGCTTGTTCCGTCGGTCCTCAAAATCGCCCTTACCGTGAATCTCAATGTCTTCCCAGGGGAACTCTTGGCGCAGCCAATGGAACCCGGCCTCCTTGGCCATGCGCACGACTTGCTCGCGCTTCTCGGGCTCCACTTCCTGTTCCAAAAACACATTCACGCCGAACGGATTCACGTCGGCGTAGGGAATAAACCGATTGTCATCCAATCGAAGTGGCGGACGCAACTGGTCGGCAACCAAATCGGTCACAGCCTTGATCTGGGGGAGGAAACGTTCCTCTCCAGTGTAGGAAAATAGGACGTTTTGAAGGGGGGCACGTCCTATCCACAGAAGCAAAAAGAGGAGCGTCAACAGAGAGAAGAAGAGGGGGGCATGTATCGTGCCCCCCTCATCACTTCCTTTTAATTCGTGTCCCAATCGAGTGTCCACTTTTGACATTTACCCGGCTCTGCTACGGCATCGGTACGGACTTCCTGAATAACCGAGATGCGTCGGCCGGACTCATCCACAATCCAGAAATACCATACTCCAGCGCGAGCGCCATTGGCCTGGAGGATGTGAGAGTAGAATCCCGGCGGCCAATCAGAATAACCTTCATGTGGCCCGGTGATTGCCGGAGGGGTAATCCACTGTCCATCCGGCTGGATGCTGAATACGACGCGCGCGCCATTCTTAGGGGTCCGGTTAAAGTACACTGTACCATGTACTTCTGTAACCCCGGCATTATACTCACATCCATACAGCAATGCCTTGTTGTACACCCACTGCGGCTTGGGCGTGGGGGTCGGCTTCGGTGTCGGTGTCGGTCGAGGCGTTGGGGTCGGCGGCGGTGTGGGTATGTTCTGCGCCACCTGGACAGACTCTATGGCACCCTGGGCCGCGACCAGGCCACCGTACACCCATCCGATTGTCCCGTCAAGCAGGCGAACTTGCCACCAGGTGCCCTCAGGATTCTTGCCGATGACTTCCAGGATATCCCCCTGAGTGACCTGACCAATGCGCGGGTGCAGGGTGCTGGGCCCCGCACGCACGTTCAAACGATTGGACTGAACGACGACTTCAGGTTGAGGGGTGGGCGAGGGTGTGGGTGTGTGCGTTGGCGTAGGTGTCGGTGGGACTGGCGTGTCCGTCGGCGTGGGGGTCGGCGGGATCAAGGTTGACGGCGCTACACGGGCTGTTGTCGAAGACTCCTCAACCTTTGCCACCGGAGTAGGTGTAAATGTGGGAACCAAAGTTCGGGTCGGCGTAGGTGTCGGTTGGGCCGCCGGTGCCCCACACGCAGCCACAATCAATCCGCTTGCTATCGCTACCATTACTATTACATAAATCTTTCTCATCGCTACTACCATTGGCCTCCTTCAAGAAGTAGAAATAGTACGGCTTTTCGGGTCCTTCCCCTACAAGAGGGGCTCCCTCTCTTGGTTGAAGGGTGCATGACCGAAGCAGCCAACATCACTTCGGTCATCCCTAATGACGACTTCCATGACATGTTTTAGCACTTGCTTGGCGTCCTCGTACCCAACACAGGTGGAGATTTTAGCATAGACCTCCTGGGAATGGAAATTGCAAACGTCCGGTTATAGTGTCCACGTAAGGCGTTCGACATGAGCCCGTACAATCACTCGCTTTTCCTTCACCACGGCATCCTTCTCTGCCGCATCCACAGCCCGGACTGTTCGGGGCTCACGCAGGTAGAAGACAAAGCGTTCGTACGGTTGCGGATACGTGCCTTCCCATTTATGGGTGAGGTGTATGTCTCGCCCTTGCCGTTTCACCCTGAACCATTCCAGGCGGTAGTGCCCTTCCCTATATCTCCATCCCTCACCTCCATCAACGTAAAGTACGGTTGTTCCTTCTTCGCCTTCGGGGGGAGGAAACACGTGTATCTCCAATTGCCCATGAAAAATCTGGTCGGTGTTTCGCCCGGGCTCGACCAAGGGCAAGGCCGTTCCCGCGCGCACGAACAGGGGAATGCGCTCCAAGGGCGCATCCACAGTCACCACACGCCCGCCCTCGTACCTCTCCCCCGACCAAAAGTCATACCACAGACCCGCGGGCAAACGCACCTCCCGTTGCCGCGCGCCCTCCTCCAGCACAGGGGCCACGAGCAGGTCGTCCCCCAGGAGGAACGCATCGTCCACCTCCCACAGGTTGATGTCCCCTGGGTCGGCCCACCAGAGGGGGCGCACCAAGGGAAGCCCGCGGGTGTGGGCTACCCAGGCCAGGGTGTAGATGTAGGGCAGGAAACGGTAGCGCAGGCGGATGGCCTCGCGGTTATAGGTCAGGTAAGGCTCGCCAAAGGACCAGGGTTCCTGGTCAGGGCTGCCGATGACCGTGTGGCTGCGGAAGAAGGGAAAGAACGCGCCCGCCTGGAGCCAACGGGTGTACAGTTCCGCGGTAGGTGTGCCCACGAAGCCGCCTATATCTGGGCCTGTGAAGAAGACCCCACTCAGGCCCAGGTTGAGGAGCATGGGGATGGACAGGCGGAACGAGGTCCAGTCGCTCATGTTGTCGCCTGTCCAGTGCCAGGCGTAGCGCTGCAAACCCGCCCAGCCCGAACGGGAGATGATGAGCGGCCGCGCGTCGGGACGCAGGCGGCGCAGGCCTTCGAACCCCGCGCGCGCCATGAGCAGCCCGTACAAATTATGCGCTTCCAGGTGGACACCCCCGCGGCCGTCCATGTCGTGGCGCGCGCAGAGGGGCAAGGTTCTATCCCCCCAGGCGGCAAACGCGCTGGGCTCGTTCATGTCGTTCCAGAAGCCCGAGATGCCCACATCCACCAGGGCGCGGTATTGCTCTCCCCACCACCCTCGGGTTCTGGGGTTGGTGAAATCGGGGAAGACGCACCAGCCAGGCCACACAGGCGCGCGCACCTTGCTCCCATCGGGGAGGGTGCACACCAACCCCCTCTCGACGCTCTCCCGATACAAGGGGTAGCGATGGTCGTCCTTAAGCCCAGGGTCGATGATCGTGATCAGGCGAATGCCTTTTTGACGCAGGTCTTGGGCCAGCCGTTTCGGGTTGGGGAAGCGCTCCCGATCCCAGGTGAAGACACGGTAGCCGTGCATGTAGTGAATGTCCAGGTGGATGACGTCCACGGGCACATCGTGGCGCTCGAAGTCCTCGGCCAGTTTCCGCACCCGCGCCTCGGGGTAGTACGAATAGCGAGATTGGTGATACCCCAAAGCCCAAAGGGGAGGCATGGGTGGACGCCCTGTGAGTTCGGTGTAGCGCTCCAGGGCGCGCTCGGGAGGGCCAGGAATGAAATAATAGCGAAGCATACCTCCGTCAAAGGTATGATCGGCGACGTCCGCCTTTCCTTCCCCTATATCGAACTCGGCCCGATAGGAGTTCTCGTAAAAGACCAGGTAACTCCCTTCGCCGTGCATCCCGAGATACACGGGAATGCTCATGTAGATAGGATCTTCGCCCTCCTCATAGCCGCCAGGGTCGGTGTTCCACAGGGTATAACGACGGCCGCGCAGGTTGAGGGGAAAGGCCCGCTCGCCCAACCCGTAGATGTGCTCCTTCGCGCGCAGGTGGGATCGGTGGCGAAGGCGCTCTCCCGTGCACAAGGGGGGCAGGTCTTCGCGCAGCAAGCGTCCCTCCGCATCCGACCAGGCAAGCGATCCATCTCGCACTATACGCAAACGCAAAGCCGACGTACGGAGTTCCCACCCTCCCTCGTCCTCCCGCAATTCAAACGCGACCTCATCCCATTGCTCGGGGGGCTTGGCGATGGCGTAGGGCACAGGCTCCAGCCCAGGAAGCCAAGAGACGCGCACAAGGTCAGGGGCCAGGACGAGGATTTCCAGGTCACCCCGCTGCCCCGTGAAACGAACGCCGCGCTCGATGGGGCTCGCGGCCGTGAGCGCGCCCCACCCTTCCCAGTCCGATCCCGTCAAATGGGGCCCCCAACGGCGCTCGGCCCGATCGCGCTGCCAGGCGTACATGACCGCGCGCGCGATGCCATCGAGCCCTACCCAGCGCAAGGCAGAAATGGCAAATCGGAGTTTGCTCTTCATAGGGTGGGATACCTCCCTGTGGTCAGTATGAGGGTATTAACTACCTCCAGGAAAGAGGAAACTATCGCGCCTTCGCGAGGGCTTTTTCGAGCAAGTCTACAATGCCAAGAGTTGTTGCCCACCGCCGCATATACGCAACATCCAGTCGTTCCCCCTGCACCCGCAGTATCCCCTGTACATCGCGCCATTGACGCTCGGATATCTCCCCTCCTTGGCGATACCAGTCCAGTTTGGAGAGGATGACGTCCTCTGGAGTGGCCACATATATTTCACGTCGTGGTTCGGATGAAATCGTGGCCTTCACGCGACGGCTTAGTTGGGCATGATCAAACGGACGTTTGGGCAAGAAGATGTCCACCTTAAACATCGTGCGCAGGTGAATGATGTTGAAACTGCTCTGTCGGTGGACGGCTTCCCGAACAGCCTCTGCACTCATGTAGAAGCCGTCCTCAAACGCCTGGACCAGGCGAGGGACATGTTCTCGATGTACATCTGCCAGAATGTCCGCGTCAAGGGTGGTGCGAACGACGCCATGGATGGCGCTGGCGAATGACCCTGTAACCAGATAGGAAATGCCCAAACGCTCCAGCGTCTCGACGACCAACCAAAGGACATCTTTTGGTTCGCTCACGTCGTTTCTCCCCATGTTTGTGGGGTAGGCCCTCACCCGTTCGGCCAGTTCTGGCTCCAAGAGCAGATCGGCAAGACGACGGCGCAACTCGGCCTCGGAAGCATGGGGGTGCCGCTGACGGAGCCCGCTCATTGCCAAGTCAACGGCCAGGCTGTTCATCTGGGTGAGGATCTCCAACTTTCGCCACGGTGGTATGCGGCGAAGATGCTCCACGTACAGGGTTTCGACTTCCGCAGGTGTGTCCTCGAACAGTGGGGACATAACTCCCTCACGTGATGTGCGGTTCCTGTCGTTCGTAGACCCAACGCACAATGTCCTTGACCTCGCGCGCGAACCGACTGTGCTCTTGCAGTCGGTCCCACTCCTCCTCCGTGTACACCAGCACATCCGCGGGGACGGGCAAGTCCTCAGAAGGCCAGCGCGCCGCACGGCGCTCGAAGGGCACATCCGTGTGTTCGACAATGACGACGATGTCCATGTCACTGCCGACGCCCCAATCCCCGCGCGCGTAAGACCCAAAGTACCCCACCCGCACCACTTCGGGATGCTGTTCGGCCAGCGCCCTGGCCCACTCGCGAACCGCGGCGTCCACCTCATCCGCGGTGGGCCAAGTAATCACGGACGAATTCAAGGATCTCACGGGCATATTGGATCGCTTCCTCGCTCTGCAACACCCCGTAATGCTCAAAAGGCGCGCCCTCGGGATGTCCATTCGGGTAGCGCGGGGGAATGTAATGACCGTCCAGCACGCGCGCCTTTTCCACTAAGAGAGGCGGGACGCGAACCTCAGGGGGTAATTCCCGCAACAGTCGGGCGACCACATGTCCCCACGCTTCCTGACCCAGGTAAAGGTGCAACGCCTTGACCGCCTTTTCCGCTGCTTGATGGGCCGCGAAACAGGCCCATTCATGGCGCTCTGCCGCCTGAGAATCGACCGCCTGCTCGAGATCTCGCTCTGCTTGGCGAAACCAATCCATGTAGCGTGAGGGCATGGTGTTATCCCCTCGTTGAGTGCAAGGGCATGAACGATGGACGATGACCATCCATTGTCATCTATCGTCTATGGTCCATCGTCACATCGTCTCTACGCCCCCCTGAAAGCCTATCAGGTGCTGGTACGGGTTCATTATACATGACCTCGCCCGCCCTTCCCAGCGCTCGTCAAAAAGCCGTATGTTCACCTGGATTTCGAGACGCGCTCAGGGAGCGCGGCAGCCCGCGATGACGACAGTGCTCTGCCAGACCACCTGCCGCCCCTCCAGGCCGAGGATGGCCTGGCGCAGGGCCTCTGTCTCCGTGGGGGAAAGGGCGCGCGCCACGCGCGCCAGGTAACTGCGCGGGTCCTCCACGTTCGTCCAGCGCAGGACGTGACCGCGCGCGATGCGCACCTCGGTCTGCTCGACACTCACCTCCCACGTCTCCACCTGGAATCCCGCGGCCCCCAAAGCCGCGCGCAGGTCGTCCACATCCCACGCGGTCTGCGGGTCGGACGCGTCGGTGAAGAGGGCCTCCTCGGCCGCGCGCAGACGTTCCCACGCGCGCTCGTCGAACACCTCGCGGGGCAGGAACGCGCTCAAC
Organism: Anaerolineae bacterium; assembly: GCA_026983525.1. GTDB lineage: Bacteria > Chloroflexota > Anaerolineae > JAADDB01 > JAADDB01 > S141-23. Next base: position 32,680 of record JALWHQ010000439.1, read on the forward strand.
CGCTGGCCCCGCCGCGGCACACTTTGGACGAACGCGAACACGCCCCCCTTCCGCAGCACCCGCGCCACTTCGGCGATGAGGTCCACATGGACAGGCAGAGTAGTAAACGCATTGCGGGCCAAGACAGTGTCAAACAGATTGAATGTGAAGGGCAACACCCAATACCTGATACCTGATACCTGATACTGCTTCTCAGATATTAGATATTGGGTATTGGGTATTGCCACCACTCGCGGACGACGAAGGGGATCGAGGTCAGGATAGAAGGTCGCCAGGGCCTGGGCGTCGCGCGGGTCGTCCACCAGGGCCCACACGCCACCCTCGGGCGCGCGGCGCACCGCCTCCCAGGTGAGCAGGCCCGAGGTCGCGCGCAGGTCGAGCACCAGGTGGTGGCGCTGGACGTTGGCGATTTCGAAGAGGCGGTCGCGCTGGCGGGCCAGGTGTTCACTCACGCGACCCAGGGTGCGCTGTAGCCAGCGGTCGGCCGCGCGGTCGGCAGGGGAGTAGGTGAGAACCTCGGCGGGCGCGGCTGCGCTGCCCTCCAGCATGGCCGCCAGTTGCGCCTCGCGGCGGCGCTCCACCAGGGCCTTGATGCGCGCCTCATACCCCTGCTCTGACGGCTGGTAGAAGACCTTGCCCTTCAGGTTGTCGGGCAGGTATTGCTGGGCGACCCAGTGGTCACGGTAGGCGTGGGGGTACACGTAGCCCCTGCCGTGGCCGAACCCCTCCTTGTCGCGGCTGGCGTCCTTGAGGTGGGGGGGCACCTCCCCCTCCCGTTCCTCCTCTACCGTCTTCAGGGCGTCGAAATAGGCCATGACGCTGTTGGACTTGGGCGCGGTGGCCAGGTAGAGCGCGGCCTGGGCCAGGTGGAACTGGCCCTCGGGCAGGCCCACGCGGTCGAAGGCTTCAGTACAGGCGGTGACCACGGCGATGGCGTTGGGATCGGCCAGGCCCACGTCCTCACTGGCGAGGATGAGCATCCGTCGGAAGATGTAGTGGGGGTCCTCGCCCGCGTAAATCATCTTGGCCAGCCAGTAGAGGGCCGCGTCGGGGTCGGAGCCGCGCAGGGATTTGATGAAGGCGCTGATGGTGTCGAAGTGGACGTCGCCCTCCTTGTCATAGAGGACGGCGCGGCGCTGGATGCTCTCCTCGGCCACGGCCATGTCGATGTGGATGACGCCGTTCTCGTCGGGCGGGGTGGTCTCGACGGCCAGTTCCAGCGCGTTGAGCAGGGCGCGAGCGTCGCCGTTGGCGACGTTGATCAGGTGGTCGAGCGCGTCAGGGTCGATCTGGACGTTCAGGTTGCCGTACCCGCGTTCGGGGTCGGTGAGCGCGCGCTGGGCAATCGTGCGCAGGTCGTCCTCGCTCAGGGGCTTGAGTTGGAAGACGCGCGAGCGGGAGACGAGGGGCTTGATCACCTCGAAGTAGGGGTTCTGGGTGGTGGCGCCGATGAAGATGACCGTGCCGTTCTCGACCCAGGGGAGGAGCGCGTCCTGCTGGGCCTTGTTAAAGCGGTGCACCTCGTCCACGAAGAGGATGGTGCGCTGGCCGTACATGCGCCGCCGCTCCTGGGCCTCTTCGATGGCCTTGCGGATGTCCGCGACGCCCGCGAGGACGGCGTTGATGGCAATGAAATGGGCCTTGGTGGTGTTGGCGATGATGCGGGCCAGGGTGGTTTTGCCCGTGCCTGGGGGACCGTAGAAGATGAGGGAGGAGAGTTGGTCGGCCTGGATGGCGCGGCGCAGCAGGCGCCCAGGGCCGACGATGTGCTCCTGGCCCACGAACTCGTTGAGGGTGCGAGGGCGCATGCGCGCGGCCAGGGGCGCCTCCTTTTCGAGGCGATCCTGGAGGGCCTGGTCGAAGAGGGGGGCAGCGGATTTTGTCTTCTTGGGCATGGTGTTGTAATGCGTAATGCGTAATCCGTAACGGTTCTATCGTCCATCGTCCATGGTCTATCGTCCATTCTAACATACGTGGGG
>JALWHQ010000440.1 GCA_026983525.1 Anaerolineae bacterium
GTTCACGATCCAGCCCAGGGTTCCCTTATATGCGGCGTACCACACCGACCCATCCTTGCCTTCGCCCTTTTGGCCCTCGGGCCACTTGTCCCAGCAACTCACCTTGTAGTCGAGGGTGAGTCCTTCGTTGGCCAGCATCGCCGCGAAGGAGGGTTTCAGGTCTGCCACGTCGTTCTTGGAGGCCTTCTCCTCCCGCATACGGGCCAGCACGACCGAGGAGCCCATGTCGATGTCCTGCTGGCGAATGCCGTACTTCTGCTCGAAGACACCGTAAATCTCGCCGTAGTTGGCCCACGTCTCAGGCATTCCATAGGTGTTGATAACACCACCCTCCGCCTTAGCCTTTTCCACCAATTCTTCCAGCGGACTCTTTGCCTTGGTCTCAGGTTCTGTCTGAGCAGGTTGGGATTCAGGTGCCTTGGTCGGTGCAGGGGTTGCGCCACCTGCACATGAGGCAACGACAATCGCGAACACCAGGAGAGCAACGAATACGACAAAATGTTTCCGGCGCATGATGACCTCCTCCCTTCCTCTGCAGGTGGTATTAGGTATACAAACAGAGCAGGTGTTCTTGTCCGTGTCACCTCCTTTCAGCCCCGCATCCCTGGGGGATATTGCCTCAGGAGTGGGGGATGAGAACGCCCGCGTCGGGGGCGAAGTGGACGTACACCCGCTGGCCAGGGCGCACGCGCTCAGCTTCCTCCGCGGGCAGGTCAACTTTGATGGATGTCCCTTCCTCTGTGCGCAGGGAGACCCGCACGGTAGACCCCAGGAAGGTCAGGGGTTCTACCGTCGCCACCAACATGTTGTGTTCCGACGGCACATCCTCAGGTCGAAGGGCAATATCCATCACCTCGGGGCGAACGCCCAGCACTATCCGCTGCCCAACCCGAGCCGCATCGCTTCCCGTCACTTGGAACGTTGAATTGCGCCAACGAAATCTCCCCTGGGCCTCCAGCGTTCCCTCGAAGAGGTTCATGGTGCCGACGAAGGTGGCTACGAAAAGCGTTTTGGGATGACGGTAAATGTCCGCAGGCGCGGCCACTTGCTGGATGACGCCCTGGTTCATCACCACGACACGGTCGGAGATGGAAAGGGCCTCTTCCTGATCGTGGGTCACGTAGATGGTGGTGATGCCCAGTTGGGTCTGAATGCGACGAATTTCGACGCGCAGTTCCTCGCGGATTTTCGCGTCCAGCGCGGAGAGGGGTTCGTCCAGGAGGAGAATTTTGGGTTCCTTGGCCAGCGCCCGTGCCAGAGCCACACGCTGCTGCTGCCCGCCTGACAGTTGGCGCGGATACCGATCCCCCATCCCTTCCAGGTGGACGAGTTGCAACAGTTCACGCACCCGCCGCCGTTGTTCTTCCTCGGGACGTCCTCGGATCATCAGGGGGAACGCGATGTTCTGGGCCACCGTCATGTTGGGGAACAGGGCATAGGCCTGGAACACCATGCCCACGTCCCGGCGTTCAGGGGGGATGTCGTTCACCCGCTCCCCGTAGACGAACACATCGCCTTCGTCCGGCCGCTCGAAGCCGGCAATGCAGCGCAAGATCGTGGTCTTGCCACATCCCGAAGGCCCCAACAGGGAAACGAATTCCCCCTCCTTGACGGAAAGGTTGAAGTTCTGTACCGCCACAACCGACCCGAATCGTTTGGTGACGTTGACCAATCGGAGTGATTCCATTGCCCGCTCCCTACAGTCGCCGTGCTATTCGCCAGCGGCGTATGCCGATGCTACGTGTGCTGAAATCGGCAATTCGGGGTAAGCCCATTCCCTCAGTCCATCCACGCGCCGCCGTTGACGTTGATGGCTTCGCCGGTGATGAAGTCGGCGAGGGGGGATGCAAGGAAGACGACGACGCGCGCGACGTCCTCGGGCGTCTCGATGCGCCCCAAGGGCGTGTCCTGAACGTACAACTCGCGCACGGCCTCGGGCGTGGTGCCGCGCAGTTCCGCCTCCCAGCGCAGTTCTCGCTCCTGCATACTCGTCGCCACGTAGCCGGGACACACGGCGTTGACGGTGATTTTGTAGGGCGCGAGTTCGCCCGCGGTGGCCTGGGTAAGCCCCACCACCGCGAACTTGGAGGCGACGTAGTGGGCCAGGAAGGGCGCGTTGCCCCGCTTGCCGGCCATGGACGCGATGTTGATTATCTTGCCCCGCAACTCGCTGTCGGGGATGAGATCCTGCTCCATCATCACGCGGGCCACAGCCTGGGAGCAGAGGAAGGTGCCCTTGGCGTTGACGTTCATGTTGAAGTCCCAGTCGTGCTCGGTCAGGTCGACAAAGCGGTTCATGGTGGACACGCCCGCGTTGTTCACCCAAATGTCGATGCGGCCGTCGCCCCAATCGCAAACCGCGCTTACCACCTGTACGATTTCGTCCCGCCGGGTGACGTCCAGGCGCCACGCTCTGGCCGTGCCTCCCGACTCCTCGATGAGCCGCACCGTCTCCCGCGCGGCGTCCAGGTTGATGTCGGTCACGGCCACGCGCGCGCCCTCCGCGGCCAGGGCACGGGCAATCGCGCGGCCAATGCCAGCGCCAGCACCTGTAACAGCGGCAATTCGTCCGTTGAGCAGCATAGTTCCTCCTGTGCGGTTACAGGTTGCAGGTTAAAAGTGTAAGGTTCGTAGTGCGTAGTGCGTCGTGCGTCAAGGCAGCGGAAAGACAGGAATTCATTCTTGCCCAGGGTCTGATTTTGACGCACGACGTACGACGCAAGACGCAATACGCAACACGCACGACGCATCACGCATCACGCATCACGCATCACGCATCACGTCATACAACTGCGGAAACAGATCCTTCACCCGCTCGTACACCTCCCGGTAGATGCGGTACAGGGCTTGGTAACGCGCGTGGTGTTCCATGTTCGGCTCCGTCACCGCGGCCACGGTGATGTACTTCTCGATGTCGGCCCAGTCGTCGAACAGGCCCACGCCCATGCCGGCGATGAAGGCCGCGCCCAGGCTCGATCCCGGGTGTTCCGCAATCTGGTGCAGGCGCAAGCCCAGCACGTCCGCGGTGACCTGTTTCCACAGGCGGCTGCGCGCGCCGCCGTTGGTAACCATGGTGCGGCCGGGACGGTGACCCCGCTCGGCCATGACCTCGAGATGGTGCATGAAGCCGTAGGCAATGCCCTCGAGGATGGCGCGGTACATGTGGGCGCGCGTGTGGCCCAACGTCAGGCCGAAGAAGATGCCCCGGGCCAGCGGGTCGTTGATGGGCGTCTTCTCCCCCAGGAAGTAGGGCAACAGAATGAGACCATCGGAGCCAGGGGGAACCTGCTCTGCCTCGGCATCGAGATCGGAGTAGTCCAGGTCGGGCGTGAAGGTGTTGCGGAACCACTTGATGACCGAGCCGCTGGCGGCCATGCAGCCGTTGAGCAGGTACTGGCCGGGCACCACGTGATAATCAATGAACAGGCGCGGGTCGGGGTCCAACTCGTCCAGCACGTAGAGGATGTCCCCCGCGCCGCCGAGTTTCACCAGCAGATCCCCCTGCTGGCGCAGGCCCGCGGAAAAGGCGGAGGCCACGTGGTCGGCGGAGCCTGCCACCACGGGGGTACCCGCGCGCAGGCCCGTGTGCGCGGCCGCCTCGGGCGTCACGTGGCCGATGACGTCGCTGGGGCGGTGCACCTCGCCCAGCCACGAGCGGTCGATGCGGGCCAGGGCGAGGATGTCGTCGGCCCAGTCGTACTTGTGCATGTCAAACAAACCGCTCTCCAGGGCCCAGTTCTGCTCGCAGGAGAACACACCCGTGAGGCAGTAGTTGATGAAATCGTAGGAGCCGAGCACCTTGCGCGCGCGGGCCATCACCTCGGGTTCGTGGCGCCAGAGCCAGAGCAACTTGGGGCCGATGCTTTGCTGGGTGACCGCGCTACCCGTGCGGTGGAGAATGTCGGCCTCGTCGGTCTGGGCCTTGAACTCTTCGATCTCCACGTGGGCGCGAGCGTCATTCTGCTGGATGCTGGGGCGCAGCACGTTGCCCGCCTCGTCCAGCAGCACGATGGTAGGCACCATGCCGCTGACGCCCACGGCCGCGATGTCCTGGGGAGCGAAGCCGCGCGCCCACAGGTCGCGACACACCGAGCCCACATTCTCCCACCACTGGTTGGCGTCCTCCTCCGCCCAGCCGGGCAAGGGGGACATGAGCGTGCTGGCCGCGGAGGATTCGGCAAGAATGTTTCCTTCTGTGTCGATAATCACGGCCTTGGTGGCCGTAGTGCCAATGTCGATGCCCAGGAGGTAGGCCATGGTTGCCTCCTTGTAGGGGGATCGGGTATCAGGTATCGGGTATTGGGCATTGGGCCTCGATATCTGATACCCGATACCCGACATCTTACAACCCTCCCCGAATCTCCCTCACCACCTCCATGAACGCCTTGACCCGCTCTGGGTCCACAGGATTCCAGGTGTAGCCGTCTACCTTGAGGCTGGAACCGACGATGACGCCGTCCGCGTACTGGAGGAAGGTGCGAATGTTGCTCGCCTTGGCGCCTGTGTTGAGGAGCACAGGGACTTCGTCGCCCACGGCCTCTTTCGCTTCTCGAACCCAGGAGACGTCGGGTTCGGCGCCGGCCATGGGGCCGGAGACGAGGATGACGTCGACCAGGGTGGAGACGACCGCGCTCTTCGCGCGCTGGGCCACGGTGCGGTTGCCCAGGGGAGAGGCGAACTCGGGGGTGATGTTGGCGAAGATGCGCACGTTCTCCGCGTCGATCTGGCGGCGGTAGCGGTACAGCGCAGCCGCATCAGGCGCCCACAGGCCCATGTCGCTCTCGTACACGCCCGTGACGACCTCGCGAATGAAGGCGGCGCCCGTGGCCTTGGCTACGGCCAGCGCGGCCTTCGCGTCCCACAGGAAATCCACACCGAAGGGGCGATCCTGGGGCCGCACCTCGGTAATGACGCGCGTCATCACCGCTACGGCCTCCATGTCCATGTGGAAGGAGTAGGGGCGGTCGTCCTCGTTGCAGAAGAGGATGCCGTCCACACCACCGGCAAGGAGGTGTTCTACGTCCGCGCGCACCCGTTCCACAATCCCCTCGACGCCCAGACTCGGATCGTAGCGGGGCGTGCCAGGCAGCGCGGGCAGGTGCGCCATGGCGATGACCGGCTTCTCGACGCCGAACAGGTCACGTAGAAGGTCGCTCATATGTCACTCTCCGGGGAAAAGTTACAGGTTACAGGTTACAGATTACAGGTTACAGGTTAAAAGTTAAAAGTTAAAAGTTCAATTCTGAATCTGAACGTTACGAAGAAACAAACAGTTACACACAAAATGCGCGTATATGCACCCACTCTCACTTTCAACCTTTAACCTTTAACCTTTAACCTTTAACCTTCAACTTGCAACCACCACCCTTACCCCCATCTCCTCCAGCCGCGACACAATGGCAGGGTCGGCTTTGTCGTCCGTGATCAGCGTGTGCATAACGGAGATGGGGCCTACCGCGGCGAAGGCAATGCGCCCCAATTTGCTGCTGTCGGTAACGACGATGCACTCCTTGGCCGAGCACAGCATCGCCCGCTTTACCTGCGCGTCCTCCAGGTTGTACTCGGTGAGGCCCGCCTCCAGGTGCAGGCCACCAATGCCCAGGAAGAGTTTGTCCACGAACAGTTCGGCAAAAATGCGCTCGGCAAAGGGCCCCACGAGGGAGAGTTCGCCCGGGCGCAGGATGCCCCCCGTGAGGATGATGCGGTTGTGGGGGTTGTCGGCCAGGACGTTGGCAATGTGCAGGCTGGGGGTGACGATGGTCAGGTTGCGGACGTCGCTCAGGCGTTTGGCGATTTCCAGGGTGGTCGTGCCCACGTCCAGGGCAATGCTGTCACCGTCGTGGATGAGGGGGAGGGCGGCCTCGGCGATGCGCTGTTTTTCCTGCGCGTGCTGGCTACTGCGCATCAGGAAGGGAGGCTCGTAACTGCGCCCCCGCGCGCTCACCGCGCCCCCGTGCACCCGGCGCAACAACCCCTTCCGCTCCAGCGCGGCTAGGTCACGGCGCACGGTCATCTCGGAAACGCCGAACTGCTCACACAGTTCGGAAACGGTGACCGCTCCCTTCTCGTTCAGGAGCAATAAGATGTGCTGATGGCGCTCTTCTGCCAGCACGGGCTTACGCTTTCTGGGGGATGGTGTGTTCGCTTATGTTCTAATTATACAGATTGAATGTTCGATTTGTCAAATACGCAAACAGAGGATGTACTTGGAGTGTTCACGTTAGCGAAATCTTCCCGATGGGCGTGCCACATGAGGGTGACGTTCGACGAATGTTCAGGATGTAAAGGGGATGCGTGGAGTGCGAGGTTAGCTTATGATGATTTCTCGGGGGATAGGGCGTAAATTGTAGGTGTTTGCCATGCTGCGTCCGTATGCGCCCACATCAAGGATGGCCAAAAGATCGCCAGGTTCCACAGGGGGAAGAAGATAGTCGCGCCCGAGGACGTCGGCACTCTCACAGTTGGGGCCGACTACGTCGGCGTATATTTCTCCTGGCTTGCGCACGACAGGCACAATGCGATGGCGAGCCCCATACAGGGCTGGCCGCAGAAGCGCGTTCATGCCCGCGTTAACGGCCACAAATGTGCGTCCCCAGGCGCGTTTCACCTGCACCACCCGCACGACTAATATTCCCGCGTGGGCTACAATCCAGCGCCCGGGTTCTACGATCAAGTGGACGTTGAGCCCCTCAAGATGGGGGTGCCACGCCGCGACCAGGTCGGTCGGTGTCAACTCCGGCCCTCCTTCGTAGGAGATGCCTAGTCCGCCCCCCAGGTTGATGTGCTGCACCTTGTATCCGTGCTCGCGCAGCGTTCTGACCCAGCGGGCGGCCAGCCGCGCTGTAGGCTGCAATTCTTCCAATTGGGTCAATTGAGAGCCGATGTGCAGGTGGATGCCCCGCAATCGCAGGTGTGGCGACGCGGTGACCATCTCCGCGGCGCGCAGTACGTCGTGCGGGGGGATGCCGAAATGGCTGCCCACGGCGCCAACGCGCAGGTGGGGGTGGGTATGGAGGTCCAGCCCGGGATTGATGCGCAAGGCCACCGGCGCGATCGCGCCCAGTTCCCGGGCGATGGCCTCGACCCGTGGAATCTCCTCGACCGCGTCCAGGTTGAAGGCGAGCACACCCACCTCGAGGGCCCGGGCAATCTCCTCGTCCGTCTTGGCGTTGCCGTTGACGACGATGTGTTCGGGAGGAATGCCCGCGTCCAACGCACGGGTCAGTTCTCCCAGGCTGACCACGTCTGCGCCACACCCCAACGAGGCCAGATGGGCAAGGATGCGAGGATGCGCATTGGCCTTACACGCGTACGCGAGGAGCGCGTTGGGAAAGGCCTGCTGGTAGGCATGGACGCGTCTCTCGATCTCTTGCAAACTATACACATAGATAGGAGTTCCTACCTCCGCTGCGATCTTCGGAACAGGGGTGCTTTCGATGTGGAGTATATCCTCTTTATAGTGCCACACAGTGACTTGACCTCCTACGGTTGCAGCAAGGTGATGTTCACCCAGTCTACGCCATCACCACGCCCTTCAAAAAGTTCGGATTCAATTTGGCGCAGAATAAGTACACGGACGCCGGTTACATCCACGTCAAAAGAACGCGGCGGATCCCACGGAGTAACGACGTCGCTGTCCCAAAGGATCTGGCCGTCTCCCAGAATTTGCAGGCGGGTGTGCCGGTCACCGTACGTGTCCATATCGATGCCCACCATTCCTTGCAAACGAATGTATCGCCCATTCAAATGGAATTCCAGTTCGCCCGGCCCATAGACACCGATGCCGCGGTCATACATCACCGAGCCCAGTTTCATGGGCCATTTTTGGAAGTTCGCGTCCCCAACAGGCTGGTTGAACTTCGGGTCCTCAAGGCGGGCCGCAGCCACCGGCACGCTGCCCACGACTCGGCCAGTGGCATCCTTGACGCGAATAACAGGTGGGATGTCCGGCGGCGGGGTCAAGGCCGCGCGTAGGTCATCCCATGTCCACGAAAGCACCTCCGGAGGAACGGGGCCGGGCACTTCACCGGGTGGCGCCCATCGCCACTCGAACCAGTGACTTCCTCCGTTGTCGATGTAGTCGATGCGCAGTTGGTGCCACCCGGGCTCCAGATTGACCCTTGCGTCCCTCCAACCGGCACCGTGCAGCCCCCAGTTGTCCACGACCAATTCGCCGTCGATCCAGAGGCGAGAGCCGTCATCGGAAGAGAGGCCAAAGGTGTACGGGCCCTTCTCGTCGATGCGGATTCGACCCAACCAGCGCATGGCCGATGTGGCCAGGTTCCCCGCGTTGTCGGCAAAGAGGTAGGGCGCGTGGGAGATGCGTACAGGAGGTGTGCGCACGCCGCCCCCTTCAAACCACAGGGCAAGCAAGCCCCCTTCGGGCACCTCCACGGGATACCAGCGCTGCTGCTCGATGCGCGTCCAGTTGGGGATGTCGGGGATGCGCCACCAGAAAGTGGGGGGGCTTCCTTCGCTTAGTCGCATTTCGATGTGCACAGGAATCAAGCCGCCGGGAAGGAGGACGGTCGCGGGGACCCCAGGCGTGATGGGTACATCGAGGCGAGCAATGCGCAAAGAGATGGCGCGCACGCTGTCCACGCGCAGTTGGTACTCGCCTGCCCGAGGAACGAACAACCCGCCGTGCAGTCGGACTACGGCCGATGGAGGGGCGGGCACGCTCTCAGGGGGAAATACGCCCTGGCCCGTGGGGGAGCCCTCCGCCGTTTCCCCCTCCCACCACGTCGCCTGTAACCCTTTGCGGGTCACCTGGTCGGTGGAAACGCGGACGCCGGTGTAGATGAGGCTGCCCGTAGGCCCGCGCCCCTTGTCTATTTGTGCTGTGGGATAGAGGCGGTTGAGGTAAGGAACCAGGTTCTGGCCGTACAGGCCCAAAATGTAAACGGCTTCCTCATGCTGCTGAGGGGGAGGCGGCACGTGGTCGGGCGTCTTGAGGCGCATGAGTGGGCGGCCGGGATTGATGACTTCGATGGGGGAGAAGGCCCAGAATTCTCTGTCGAGGTAGATGGTGGCGTCGTCGGGGAGGGTGGCGATGTACTGGCCGACCTTAGTGGGGCCAACGTTGAACATGGACACTACCGCAGGATGGGTCGCCTGTATAGCGAAGTAGGGATAGAGGTTGAGCAAGGCTATGGTAGGTATGGATGTAATTAATACTGCACGCGTAAACCTAATACTTGATAAAAGTGGACGTAGTCCCGTTGCGCCGACCAGTGCAATGACAGGCGTCATTCCATAGACTCTGAAAGTATTCGGCGCTTCGGTTGTGAGTATGCCCACGGCCATGAACGCTGTTGCCCACAACGTAGCCAAGACGTGCTGGGGACGTAAGGGATGGCGTAGCATTTTCCCCAGCCCCCCTATAATTAACACACCCATCACCGGATCGAGCATGGGCCACCCGGGTATGTTATGGCGCCCGTTCATGTCTCCCACAAAGTGGAACATACCGAGGTATTTCCCCACATTTTCTTTGAGGGCAACCCAGGGATCGGGAGTGAACAGCGGGTTGAAAATGCTGATAGCCCGGCTGCGCTCAAGGAAAAGATCAGGGTTATGGAGGTACGTCCAGGCCAGAGGCGCGTACACGAGTACAAATATGCCCCAGAACGTTGCGATCTGAAGCCAGCGATGTCGCTTCCGAGGCCCAAAGGCAAGGAGAGCATAAACCATCCACGCGAAGGTTACAGCAACTAATGCACGTGTGGCTTGATAACTGTACTGGCTTAGCCCCAATGCAATCCCTCCCAAAAGCCAATAGCGCCATTGGTCGCGCGTGAGAGATCGCCATACCAGCCAGAGCACAATACAGAACCAAAACAGTGTGAGGGTGTTCACGTGCCCCCACCGGCTCATGTTCACCGACCTGACTACCCGACAGTTTTTGGGCAGGCCCCAGAGGCCCAAAACAATTGACCGGCAGGTTCTCCTGGGTTGAATATATGTGCATATCACACTCCAACCTCAGGAGGGAACCATGCCGGTCCAAC
>JALWHQ010000441.1 GCA_026983525.1 Anaerolineae bacterium
TGCAAGGGCTCGGGAAAGTCGGGCGCGAACCAATTGAAATAACGAGCAATGTAGGGACAGTTGTTCGCACAGAAGCGCGTCCCAATACAGCGGTTGTACACCTGGACGTTAAGGTGGTCCGTTTCGCTGTGGTAGGTGGCGTACACCGGACACACCGGCTCACACGGAGCATGACCACACTGCTGACACATGACAGGGATGTATCGGGCCCGGATGTCTGGATACTCCCCTTCCCAGTAGCGTTCAATACGGAGCCACCCCATGTGACGTCCCGTGTTCACTTCCTCCTCCCCGACTACGGGGATGTTGTTCTCCGCGTAACATGCCGTCACGCACGCGCCACAGCCAGTGCACTTGTCCAGGTCAATGACCATAGTCCAGCGGTGTTCGTTCGGTCCTCCGGTTGGTTTGGCCATAAGACAATACCTCCATAATCAAGACTATTCCATCCCTGAATGCCCAAGTTCCGACTTTCAGGCCCTAATGTGGAAGGTTAGCGATTATCCAGGGGCACCCAACTCTCCTTCACGAACACGGTCCACACCTGTGTTATTCTCCAAGCGAGGCAGTCGGAACTTCTTGCCCGTGGGCACAATCTTCACCCGCACACTCATCCATGCCAAATCCTTGGCTCCCTCCACCATTGCAGGCGGAAGCAAGTTCAACGGATTAGCCCCTCGCTGAGCGGCATACCGCCCGAACTCCGAATGCCCTTGTCCCAAGGGCATCGCGACCATGTGCGGATGAATGGCGGGATACACGTAGACGATGGCCTCAACCTCACCATAAGGGGAAACGACCTTTACAATGTCGTCGTGATCCACACCCAGAGTATGAGCAACTTCAGGATTGACCTCGATCCAAGTGCGCCACATGGCGGTAGTCATGGGGTCGGGCAACTCTTGCAACCACGGAAGGGCCGCGCCACGCCCGTCCGTCAGCGCAACCGACTCATAGGGGTACAGGACGAAGGGGTACTCCTCGCCTCCGTCAAAGGTACTGGTCAGGTTGCTGGCCTGCGTAGGCTGCCACGCGAGTTTAGGCGCCTGCCATGTGGCTTCCTTTGACCACCAACCACCAAACTGACGCCAAGATACCCAGGCATCTGCCTCGTTATCCAGGGCGAAATTGCCCGGCACTCCGGCCTTTTTCAATTCACCCACACGGGATTTCATGAATTCGACCATGTTCTTCCAAGGGAGAACTTCCCGGGCGGCGTCGAAAGCCTGAGCCAGGAAGAGGAAAACGTCCCCGGTGTCGCGAGTATCAAAGTAGGGTTCTACCACCGGCTGTTGACAAGCAACGGTGATCCGGTCGGTACCGTTATCCACTATGTGATAGCCCCAGGACTCGAGCGGTGTGTGTGCTGCCAGCACATAGTCGGCGAGCACAGCGGTGTCATCGATCATCGAAGCAAACGATATGACCGTCTTGACCTTGCTTACCGCATCGGAAAAACCCATTCCAGCGGGCAGTCCATGCACGAAGTTCGTGCCGTCCATGAGGAGCACATCCACCTCGCCGTTGTTCATCTTATCGACCAACGCCTGAACGTCGGCCAAGGAAGCGGGCTCGGTCTCGGGCTTCAGGTCTCCCACCTCAGTGCTGGGCGCCAACCACAATCCCCCCGGCTTACCCAAGTTATCCATAAGAACGTTCAACATTTGGATGGCCAACACTGCATTTTGACCGCTCTTGTGCGCGCCTGCAGCCGCCCCCGGAATAGCCAGAGGGCGCCCCGCATCGGCAAAAAGGTTGGCCAGGTCAACCAGGCGCCCAATACCAACCTCGGTAACTTCGGCGATTTCGTCCACATTCACGCCCGCGAAGAAAGGAGCAACGTCCGTATTCCGAGCCTTGCCCATATCAAGGATGAGCCGCCCCAACGCGAGGGCAACTAACCCCTCTGTGCCCGGAGCGATGGGGATCCAACGGTCGGCCGGGGCAGCCGTTTGAGACATGCGAGGCTCGAACTGAACCACCACACCGCGGGGACCTCCCTTTTCCTGACGGCCACGCATCCGTCCAAAGGCACGGTTATAGTGTACAGGCGAGAGTTCCGTGCTCAAGAACCCTCCACTGAAGGAAAACACTACATCCGCATTAGCAATGTCATATACGGGAAGGCGATCGCTCCCAAAGAGGGTACGATTGACGTTCCGCAATACGCGACGCCCTTCCCAAGCATAATGAGTGCTGTAGAGAACCGGAGGTGGCGCTCCGATGGCAGCCAGGAACTTTTCCACTATCCAGAGGAGACTATCCGACATTTCGCCGCCCAGAAAGGCAATACGCTGGGGATCGGCGTTGG
>JALWHQ010000442.1 GCA_026983525.1 Anaerolineae bacterium
GTGGAGGTCGAAACCCCTGGGGGCCGCCTGAAAATGGAAATCATCACTGTGGAGTAATCTGGCCGGACAGCATTCTTATCTCGGGCATCCTGCGGCGCGCATCGTGTGCCGCGCGCCCGGGCACTCATCCACCACTTTCGCAGGACGCCCATACCCGTAAGCCAAAGGGATTCTTATGGACTTAAACGCCATCACCGAGCAAGAACGCATCCGCCGTCAGAAGTTGGAAGAACTGCGCGCCCGAGGGATCGACCCCTATCCCGCCCGTTGCGAACGCACCCACACGGCCAAACAGGCCAAAGCCGCGTTCGAGCGCGGGGAACTGGGGCCCGACGACATCGTCGCCCTCGTGGGCCGCATGATGACCCGCCGCATCATGGGCAAAGCGTCGTTCGCCCACATCGAGGACGGCAGCGGACGCATTCAAATCCACCTGCGCCGCGACATCCTCGGCGACGAGACCTACAACTGGTTCTTCAAGAAGATGCTGGACATCGGGGACATCATCGGCGTCAAGGGTCCCATTTTCCGCACCCGGACGGGCGAAATCACCTGTGAAGTGCGAGAAATCTCCCTGCTGGCCAAGACGCTGCACCCCCTGCCGGACAAGTGGCACGGGGTCACCGACGTGGAGACCCGTTACCGCCACCGGTACGTTGACCTGATGGTCAACCCGGAGGTGCGGCAAATCTTTGTCAAGCGCGCCAAGTTGGTACGGGCCATTCGCGATTACTTGGATAGCCAGGGCTTCCTCGAAGTGGAGACGCCCATCCTTCAGCCCATTTACGGAGGCGCGGCCGCGCGCCCCTTCATCACCTACCACAATGAACTCGACCAGTACCTCTACCTGCGCATCTCTTTCGAACTCTACCTGAAGCGCCTCATCGTGGGGGGGTATGAACGGGTATACGAAATCGGGCGCGACTTCCGCAACGAGGGCGTTTCCTTCAAACATAATCCCGAATTCACCCAACTTGAATTCTACGAGGCGTATACGGACTACCAGGGGGTTATGCGACGCGCGGAGGAACTTATCTCCTACGCGGTGGAACAGGTAAACGGCAGCCTCAAGTTGACGTACCAGGGCCACGAGATCGACTTTACCCCCCCCTGGCCCCGTGTCCCCCTGCGCGAGGCCATCCTACAGAAGACCGGCATCGACATCATGAAATATGAAGGGGATGCCGAAGGGTTGCGCCAGGCCATACGCGACATCGGCGGCAATCCCAATCCCCAGGCCGGTTGGGGCAAGTTGGTCGACAGCCTGCTATCCTCCTATGTGGAGGAAACCCTTATCCAGCCCACATTCCTTGTCGACTACCCGGTGGATATCTCCCCACTGGCGAAGCGCTCACCGGACGATCCAAACATCGCGGAGCGGTTCGAGGGCTTCATCGGCGGCATGGAAATTTGTAACGCGTTCAGCGAGTTGAACGACCCCCTCGACCAGTTGGAGCGATTCTTGGAACAGGGGCGGGCACTGGAGGCCGGCGACGAGGAGGCCCATCCGGTGGACGAGGACTTCATCCTGGCCCTGCGTTATGGGATGCCCCCCACCGGAGGATTTGGCATGGGCATCGATCGGTTGACTATGATCGTCACCGACAAACCGTCTATTCGCGAAGTCATACTCTTCCCCCACCTGCGCACAAAAACACACGACGCACAACGCAAGACGCAAAACGATGGACAATAGACGTTGGGGCTCCAGGGAATGATCACTCGCCGTCCATCATCCACGGTCCCATAATCCAACATGACCCAACCGCTCTACGTTGCCTTCGTCTGGCACCATCACCAACCCTACTACCGCCAACCCGGCCAGGACATGTACGTGCTCCCCTGGGCGCGCATGCACAGCGTGAAGGACTACCTCCCCATGGCCGAACTGTTGGGGGAATATCCACAGGTGCGGGCCACCTTCAACCTTGTGCCTGCGCTGGTGGAGCAGTTAGAGGCCTACGCGTCCGGCAACGCCGAAGATCCCATGACGTTGCTGGGGCGCCAGCAGATGTGGAGCGAGGAGGAAAAGCGCCTGCTGCTCAACCTGGGATTCAGCATTAACTGGCAGCGCCTGGCCTTTCAGTACCCCCGCTACCGGGAACTCATCGAACGGCGTGATACAGCCCTTCGCGATCCCGATACCTTCTCACGGCAAGACTATACCGACCTTATCGCGCTCTTCAACCTGGCCTGGACGCACCAGCGTTACGTCAAGCAAGATCGGCGATTGGCAGCGCTGGCGGCCAAAGGGCGCGACTTTACGCCCGAGGACATCGAGACCATTGTAAGCGTGCACCGCGAACTTTG
>JALWHQ010000443.1 GCA_026983525.1 Anaerolineae bacterium
CGCAGAGGAGGTTCCCGAGCAATTGGAGGTGTCCATTTACGAGGCCACGGATGACCCGTCTGCCATCCGCATCGAACGGATGCACGTGTTCTTCGACGTGGTGCAGGAGGGCGTGCGCATCGCGGAGGTGTACATCGTCTCCAACACGGGCGACCGAACCGTGCGCGACGCGGTAACGCTCGACGATGGCACGACGGCGACACTGCTCTTCCCTCTGCCCCCTGGCGCGTCAGAAGTGGAGTTCAACGCCCAGGTGGAGGGGGAGTTCGTGCGTCAACCTGGGGGCTTTGCCGATCGTTCCCCCATTGTGCCTGGACGCGCGGTGCGCCAGGTGCTCGTCTCCTACCTGCTGCCCTACTCGCCCAACATGGTCTACCGCCACACACCGCGCTATCCCATCAAGGGCATTACCGCGCTGGTGCCCTCGGCCGTGGGCATCGAACTGCGCAGTGACGCGCTGGTGTTCGCTGGGCAGCAGACGACCAGCGATGGGGTGAGCATCGACGTGTACACGGGCGACAACCTTGAACCTGGTCAGGAATTGGCCATCACATTGGCGGGCACCGCGAACATTCGCGTGGGCAACACAACGGGACAGGTAACCAGCGCACGGGCGCGAACGTTCCCGTGGGATGTTATCTTAGGCGGTGTGATCCTCGTAGGCACGTTGGCAGGGGTGGGCGTCTGGTGGACGCGACGCTCCCGTCCCAATTCCTCCCCTGACCGAGGCGCCTTCGACGTGGACGAGAATCTCGACCGATTCGACGAAGTGATTACGGCCATCGCGCGGCTGGATGATGCCCACGCGCGAGGGGAAATTCCCGATCACGAATATCACCAACAACGGGAGCGGCTTTGGCAAAAGGCGCGCGCCCTGGCCGCAGAACGACTCACATAATGCCTTTTCACTTTTCACTTTTCACTTTGAACTTTGAACTTTGACCGTACTCACGAGGGCGAAATTATGACGCTCGACACGACAGTGCAAACCACTGAAGAGGTGGTCGAATCCAGCAATGGCCGCTCGCGGCGGCTGCCGTTGAGCCCCATGTGGATGCTGGGGTACGTGGTGGTTATCGCTTTCCTGGCCTTCCTGGGTTGGGGGTTGGTGCGCGCGTACCAGGGGCCTGTGGAAGAAGGGCCCGCGCCCGATTTCACCCTGACCACCTTCGACGGAGAGACCATCCGCCTGAGCGATTTGCGCGGTCAGGTGGTGGTGATCAACTTCTGGGCTTCCTGGTGCCCCCCGTGTCGCGAGGAGGCTCCTTACCTGGAAAGGACATGGCGCAAGTACAAGGACAAGGGTGTTATGTTCATCGGGGTGGACTATCTTGACACGGAGAAGAAAGCCCTGGAATACTTAGAGGAGTTCGACATCACATATCCCAACGGCCCCGACATTGGCACGCGCATTGCCGATGCCTATCGCATCAAGGGGGTGCCCGAGACGTTCTTCGTGGACAAACAGGGCAACCTGCGCGGGGTAAAAATCGGCCCCTTGCGCCCACCCGAGTTGGACGAGCGCATCGAGGCTTTACTCAACGAATGAGGAGGGACATGCACTATGGATCCGATTGCCGTACAGATTGGGCCACTGGCTATTCGCTGGTACGGCCTGTTGATTGTGACAGGGGCGGTGTTGGCGGCCTTTGTCTCCAGTCGCGAGGCAAAGCGCCGCGGCGAGAACCCTGACCACGTCTGGGATATGCTCGTCTGGGTGCTCATTGGTGGCATCATCGGCGCGCGGCTGTACCACGTGGTTTCCATGCCCAGCACAGGAGGGGGACTGCCCTACTACCTTGAGAACCCCATCGAAATTCTGTACATCTGGCAGGGGGGGCTGGGCATTTACGGCGCGGTTGCTGGGGGCATTCTGGCCCTGTACATTTACACCCGCCGCTACAACTTGGACTTCCTGAAGTGGGTGGACATTGGCATCGTCGGTGTGCCCCTGGCCCAGGCCATCGGGCGCTGGGGCAACTTCTTCAACCAGGAACTCTACGGGTATCCCACCAACCTGCCCTGGGGGATCCGCATCGACATGGAGCATCGCATCCCCCAATTTGCCGACCTGCCTCCCGACACCCGTTTCCACCCTACCTTCCTGTACGAGTCCATTTGGAACTTCCTCACCTTTGGGGTGCTCCTGTACATTGCTCGACGGTACACAGATCGGCTGAAGAAGGGCGACCTGTTTCTCATTTACGGCATTCTCTACCCCCTGGGCCGCATTCTGGTGGAGACACAGCGGCCCGACGCGTGGACGATTCTGGGCATTCCCACCGCCCAACTGATTGGCGGTATCTCCATTGTGGTCTGTAGTGCGGTGCTCTGGCTGCGCCACCGCTCGAACCCGCGCACAGAGGTGGTCACAGGATGAGCATTTCGGTGCCGCTGACGTTCCTGGCGGGGTTGCTCTCCTTCCTTTCGCCGTGCGTGCTCCCCCTGGTGCCCGCGTATGTGGGTTACCTTTCGGGGAGCACGCTGGAACCTACCGCGGATGTGCCCAGGCGCCGCGTGTTGAGCCACGCGCTTTGCTTCGTGGCTGGGTTCACGCTGGTGTTCGTGATTCTGTTTGGCTTGCCCGCGACCCTGCTGGGAACGCTGTTCCAGGATATGAGCCGCTGGATTGCGCGCGTGGGTGGGGTGTTCGTCATCCTGTTCGGGCTTCACACCCTGCGCGTCATCTCCATCCCCGCGCTGAACATGACGCGGCGAGTGGAGATGCGGCAAGATATGGCCCCTGGCTACGTGCGTTCGTGGCTCTTCGGGGCCACGTTTGCCTCGGGCTGGACGCCGTGCATCGGCCCGCTGCTGGGGACGGTCATTACGCTGGCCTTCGCGGAACCCTCGCGCGCGGTGGGCTACGTGCTCATCTACGCGTTTGGGCTGGCCGTGCCGTTCTTGTTGACGGCCGCGCTGCTCGCGCGGGGCATCTCCCTCTTCCAGCGGCTGAACCGCCACCTGCGCACGGTGGAGGTGGTAAGCGGCGTGCTCATGGTAGGGGTGGGTGCGCTCCTGGTGACGGGCATGTTCACCGTGCTCAACGGCTACTTCATCCGCATGACCCCCGAGTGGTTGATACGATACTTGTGATACATATCTCCCAGGTGAGTTTTCAGAACAAGGGACAATGGACGCGTGCCGGTGAGCCCGTGCCCATTGCTCCACATATGGAGAGAGCTAAATGTCGCCCGATGCCAAGACTGCAGAACTTTCGGGAAGTGCATTCGCGGCCCATATAGCTCGGTGGCTTTCCATTCTGTTCGATAGTTCCGTTCTATCCCTTTTCATATTCCCTATAGTTGGCTGGAGAGCAAGCGGTATTCGCGGCCTGATTTGGTCATTCGTGGCCCTGAGCATCCTCACGGGGATCCCCCTCGCATACATCTGGCTAGGAATTCGGCGTGGTTGGGTAGGCGATTGGGAACTCAGTCGACGCTCGGATAGACCCAGGTTTATTCTCGTCAGTATAAGTAGTGACCTCTTGGCACTTGCTATTTTGAAGTTTATGGGAGCCCCCCGCCTCGTCTGGATGCTGGCGCTCATTTACGCTTGCCTCGGCATCACCATGTTCACCATCTCTAACTTCTGGAAAATTAGTCTGCACATGGTAGGAGTAAGTGGATTTGCTACCCTGTTAACGTTTGTGTTCGGATTCCCTGCGGCTTGGACGTTTCTTTTCCTCCCCTTGGTCGGCTGGGCGCGATGGTACCGGAAAAAACACACGCCCGCGCAACTGATCGCGGGCGTGTTAGCAGGAACCCTCATCACAGCCTTCGTACTTGTGTCGATTGGGCCGACGTAACTACCGAACGTATTCGGCAAACACGCTTGTGTTCCCCTCGGCATCAAAAGCCACGACATTGAAGGGCTCTGGCGACCTGCCTGGCACCTCCATACCAGGCGAGCCCACCGGCATGCCCGGGACGGCTATTCCCTTAATCTTTGGGCGTTCCGTCAGGAGACGCTGGACCTCATTCGCGGGTACATGTCCTTCCACCACATAGCCGTCGACGATGGCAGTGTGGCAAGACGTCAGTTCCGAGGGAACACCGTACTTCGCCTTAACAGCCATAATGTCGGAAACATTTTGCTCCTGAACTCGGAAGCCGTTCGCGCGTAGGTGATCGGCCCAGGCCCCACAACACCCACACGTTGGGGATTTGTACACCATCACTGTTGGCTTCTCCCCGCCACTTCCACTGCTACATGCAGCCAACAATATGAGCAACAGAACTCCCACCACCACAACTTGCCACCGCTGGGAAAACGGCTTTATCCGCATACTGGCGTCCTCCCTATCTCAAACGTGTCCATACGCCGCGCTTTCCATTTTACGCTGGCTTTGTGAGTGAATCATGTGTGAATTATGAAGAAATCGTGAAGCCCTCTGGATTCATGCCCGTAACATGCGCAATCCGCTGCCGATTACCAAAAACTCGCTTATCTCATGGCCCAACACCGCAATAGGTAGCGTAAACCACCCAACCACGGCCCCGATTACCAGAACACTGATGACAATCGCGGAGAAAACAATATTTTGGCGCACCACCGATTGATGTCGCCGTGCCAAGTAAATGGCATACGCCAACCGCTCCAAATCATCCCCCATGAGGGCGACATCTGCCGTCTCCAGGGCAACGTCAGTACCGGCCGCTCCCATTGCCACCCCTACGGTAGCCTCGGCCAACGCGGGAGCATCGTTCACACCGTCTCCCACCATAGCCACATGTCCGTAGCGGGAGACTAACTCTCGCACTTTCAACGCCTTTTCCTCAGGTTTTAAGTCCGCGTATACCTCGTCAATGCCCACCTCGCGTGCAATAGCCTGAGCAGAACGAGGATTATCCCCGGTGAGCATGATGACCTTTTCTACTCCCACCCGATGGAGTGCTTCAACGGCCTGCCTTGCGTTGGGACGTAGGGTATCTCGAATAGCTATCAAACCCAACAGAGCCGTCGGTTGAAGGTCAGGCCCATCGCTTTGCCCGACAATGACCACAGTCTTCCCTTCTTCCTGCCAGGCTTCCACCTGGCGCTTGATCTCTGGATCGGCAGAGAGGGCGTCGGAAAACAATGTAGGGCTGCCCACCAGAACGCGCTGTCCATTCACTCGGCCCATCGCTCCCGCTCCTGGGAGGGCCTGAAAATCATCCACAGGAGGAATGTGCATCCCTCGTGCCTTAGCCGCTCGCACAATGGCCCGTGCCAGCGGGTGTTCTGATCGCTGTTCCACACTCGCTGCCAGTGTCAGAATCTCATCATCCTTTTCCAAATGCCCATTCTTGACCTTCGCCACATTTACCACCTCAGGCTCACCCTGGGTGAGAGTTCCCGTCTTGTCCATGGCCACTGCCCTAACACGAGCCAATTCCTCCACATAGATACCGCCTTTGATAAGTACACCATGCCGGGCAGCCGTACCCAGAGTAGCTACAGTGGTGATAGGCACAGAAATCACCAGTGCACAAGGGGCAGCAGCGACAATGAAGACCGTAGCCCGAGTCGCCCAGACAGCCCAAGGCGCGCCGAACACTAAGGGTGGAATGAGGGCAATGAGAATCCCAACACCCAACACCGCAGGACTATAACGGGCACCAAATCTCTCGATGAACTTCTGGCTCTGCCCCTTGCGCTCTTGGGCCTCCTCCACCATTTCGATAATACGGTTGATCGTATTCTCAGCAAACGTTTTGGTGGCGCGCACTTCCAGCGCCCCCTCTTGGTTAATGCTTCCCGCGAAGACCATGTCGCCCACGCTTTTTTCCACCGGGATAGACTCACCCGTGACTGGTGATTGATCAACACTTGAGCGTCCCTTAATCACAACCCCATCGGTAGGTACGGCCTGCCCTGGCTTGACAATGAAAATCTCCCCTACTTGAATGTCTTCGACAGGGATTTCCACTTCTTGACCGTCTCGGCGCACCAACGCGGTCTTGGGGGCAAGATCCATCAATGCCTTAATGGCCGAACGTGTCTTTTCTTCCGTGTAGCCTTCCGCTGCCTCGGAGATGGAATACAGGAAGACCAGCATAGCCGCCTCGGCAGCCTGCCCCAGAAGCGCGGCCACTATAGCCGCCACACTCATAAGCAATTCAATACCGATCCGACGCTCAAAGATAAGCCCTTCAATGGCCTCGCGGCCGAAGTAATATCCCCCCACCACGATAGCGATAATGTACAAAGCCAAGGAAACGATCTCGGGCAATCCGAGGAGGGAGAGCAACCACCCAACGATCAACAACACCCCCGAAGCAGCCGATGTCAGCACTTTGGGATTTCTCCAAGGTTTAGGGGGTCCAACTGCCTCCAATGTGTCTCGGGGAGGGAAGCCCAAGGCGGTCAACCGCTCGCGCAGGCCGTCGGGAGTTACCTTTTCAGGATCATAGAAGAGGCGTACTTTCGCCGCCTTGGGAAAAACCTTGACTTCCACCAACCCGGGAACATTACGCAGCCCTCGCTCTATAGCGGCCGCGTCATGCTCACAATCCAAGTTAGCAACACGCACATCCAATCTCTGGACACTCATCTCCTAATTACCTCCTCTCTATACCATAACTCACGTTTGCAAAAGATTTTCGTCTATGGCTACGTTATAACGTGTGCATTGATACACGCCTGTGGCCACATCTGCGAGAATCTCATCGGCCAACCGCAACAGTTCCTCGATCCGAGGATCACTAAGGCGGTAATACACGTAGCGCCCACGTTGTTCGGCGACCACAAGCCCACAGTCCCGTAGACAACTGAGATGGTTGGAAACATTTGGTTGACTGAGCCCGGTCTCACGCACAATCTCACTCACATTGCGAGGGCCACCTCGCAATGCCTCAAGAATCAAAAGACGCGAAGGGTCAGCGAATCCACGGAAGAATTTAGCCCGTAAAAGAACAGGTGTTGGTTCCGCAATGGTGAACATGGCACAACCCCACATATTATGATATCATTATGCATTGATATTACGCCTGAGGAGCAGGGGGCTGTCAAATTTGAGCCCCCCCTTGGATTGGGTAAAATTCTACCAAAACATATATCAAGTTAAGGAGGCACCATGAGCGATAAAGTCTTACGCCTGGCAATTCCCGTCCTGCTCCCGGAAGTACAGGACGAGCGTGACCAATGCATCGAACGCTTACAGAAGATGCTTGAGGAACACAAAGGGATTATGAAGGTGGACGTCGTATCGCGTAACGGGCAAGCGGAGTTGCAAATTCACTACGATGCAGATGTGGTTACCCTTGCTCAGGTGGAACGGTGGGCCGAACAGGCAGGGGCTAAAGTGCGAGACCGTTTCCACCACGCGACAGTTAGAATCACAGACATGGATTGTGCCGACTGCGCTTTGAGCATCGAGCATATCCTTGGCAGGCGGCCAGGAATTGTGGACATTTCCGTCAATTACGCGGCCGAGAAAATGTGGGTGGAATACGATACTACCGTTACATCACTTGATGAGATTATTCGGCAGGTAGAAGGACTTGGCTACACGGTTGAGCGAGAAGAAAAGCCCAAACCCTGGTGGCGCGAGCACTGGAAACTGCTACTTAGCATAGCCTCAGGGGTCTTTCTTGCCATCGGCTATGGCGGTGAAACCCTGTTGGGATTGTCACCTACTATAGCGTTGGTCTTCTATGTGCTGGCTTACGTCACAGGTGGGTATGATGCAACCAAACACGGCCTAAAGGCGGCTTTAAATTTCCGATTCGACATTGACTTCCTGATGGTTGTGGCGGCCATCGGCGCGGCCATCTTGGGCGAATGGGCCGAGGGAGCCTTGCTTCTCTTCCTCTTCAGTTTGGGACACGCCCTGGAACATTATGCCATGGATCGGGCTCGCCATGCTATCGAAGCCCTTGGGCAATTGACGCCAAGAACGGCCCGCGTGCGACGCGATGGGCAGGAGGAAGAATTGCCTGTTGAGGCCTTACAACGTGGGGATGTGGTCATTGTACGTCCGGGAGAACGCATCCCTGTGGACGGAGAGGTTATTGCTGGGCACGCCGCGGTTGATCAGAGTCCCATTACAGGCGAGAGTGTGCCTGTTGAAAAGGGGCCTGGGGATCCAGTGTTTGCGGGCACGGTGAACGGCGAGGGCACACTGGAAATTCGCGTCACAAGACTGGCTAAGGATACGACCCTCGCGCGCATTATTCGCATGGTAGAAGAGGCTCAAGCCCAACGCTCCCCGACCCAGATCTTTACGGCTCGGTTCACGCGTGTATTCGTCCCCGCCGTACTCGTGGCCGTTTTGGTTATGATCTTCATCCCTCCCCTGTTGGGAATCCTCACCTGGAGCGATGCCTTCCTGCGGGCCATGACGATGCTTGTGGCCGCCTCCCCCTGTGCCCTGGCTATTGCCACTCCCTCCGCGGTACTCTCGGGTATTGCCCAGGCCGCGCGCAACGGCGTGTTGATCAAGGGCGGTGCGTATCTGGAAAACCTGGGGGGCTTGGAGGTAATCGCCTTTGATAAGACGGGCACGATTACTCAAGGTGAGCCAGAGGTCATAACCATTGTACCTTTGAATGGAGCGGATGAACGTGAGGTACTTTCGGTAGCAGCGGCAGTGGAAAGCCGCTCCCAACATCCACTGGCGCGAGCCATTTTACGAGCAGCAGAAGTGCGCGGCATAATTACCTGGCCCCAGGCCGAGGATACACAATCGGTGACAGGGCGCGGTATCCGAGCCCGATTGAACGGCCAGGAAGTTGCTATAGGAAACATACGTCTCTTCGAGACCATCGGCGAGGAAATACCTAAAGAGATCGTGCGCCAGGTAGAAGAGTTGGAAGAGCACGGGCAAACGACCATGATCGTGAAGGCAGGTGGGAAGTACCTGGGCATCATCGGCCTGGCCGATCGTCCACGTCCAGAGGCCCGCCCAACCATGGAACGTCTTCGCAACCTGGGTATTCGGGTGTTGGTAATGTTGACAGGAGACAATGAACGAGTAGCCGCTGCCATTGCCCAAGAGGTGGGGTTAACCGACTATCGGGCTAATCTACTACCAGAAGACAAGGCCCGAGCCATTGCGGAACTACGGTCCCAATATGGGGATGTGGCAATGGTGGGGGATGGTGTGAATGACGCTCCTGCGCTGGCCGCGGCCACAGTTGGCATTGCCATGGGCGGCGCGGGTACAGATGTCGCCCTGGAGACGGCGGATGTGGCCCTCATGGCTGATGACCTGTCCAGGCTGCCCTTCGCTGTTGGCCTGAGTCGTCAGGCGAGGCGTGTCATTCGCCAAAACTTATTTGTCTCCCTGGGGGTCATCGCCATTCTCATCCCTGCCGCAATTTTAGGATGGGCGGGTATCGGCGTAGCTATTGTCCTGCACGAAGGCAGCACTCTCGGAGTAGTCGCCAACGCCTTGCGGTTGTTAACATATAGCGAGTAACCCCGAGAAGATGAGGGCGTTCGTCTATCTCCTACCTGTCAACCGGCGAACGCCCTTACTGCATTCGTCGTAAGAAAGGCCTCACAATTCCTTCATACTCCCTTCATCTCTTCCTCATACTTACCCTCTATGATACTATTTCACAGACGCCTGACAGCCACGAGCATGGAAGGAAGGTGAGAAAAGAGGAGGGGAAGAGAGTCTATGTGTTGTGGCTTGGCTTCGCCAAGCCACAACACATAGATTTCCCCTTTTCCCTCCCCCGCCCTTCTCCACACCGAGTGAATTTATCAAAAGTCCAGTACCAAGGTCTTCACTGTTTACTCAATTATTGTATGAAGGAAGGAGAGTGATCATGCCAGTACAACGTTCTATCAGTCGTCGCCGTTTTCTGCGCCTGATTGGTAGTGGCCTTATTGCTGCTACAGCCGCTGCCTGCCAACCTGCGCTTACTCCTACGCCTTACAGGAAAGAGGAGAGCGTCACATCGATGAATACCACGAAGCCCGCCACTTCTGTTACTGTCACACCAAAGTCGATGGCAAGCCCAGTCTCTGCTGGAAGCAGAAATGTAGACGTGGAAATCGCACTGCGTGCGG
>JALWHQ010000444.1 GCA_026983525.1 Anaerolineae bacterium
TGGAAGTTTTTCGATGTTCTGTTCTAAACCTTGGGGCGTGAGCCATTATTCAAGCCTGACGCAAATAGGCGCAGCTCTTGCCACCTGTGATATGGGAAATGGTTATGGATATTGGGCCGGAAGCGGCCTCAATACCCCCACCACCATCAGCATAACCAAACCTTCTCCTTATCCTTCTCCCGGACAGTATACTATCGAGGTCACCGGAGTGCACGCTTATAATACCGCATGTAGTACTCGACCACATTGATTTCTTTGGTAATCATTCGTCTATCTTGGGATAATGCCGATGAAACTTCTCTCGGGCTTGGGAAGTCGTAAAGCGCCAATCGACCGTCGCTCGGGCCCCATTGCGGGCTTCTGTCCAGGCTTGCACCTCCCGTTCCACCGCGGCCATATCGGGCAAGCGCCGGCGCAAACACTGCCGTTCCAAAATGGAAAACTCGATCTCCACCATGTTCAACCAACTGGCATGCTTGGGCGTGTAGTGAAACTCCAGCTTCCGAGTCAGCCGTCGCGCCTCTGGCGGCGGGAAGGTCTTGTAGAAGGCGGCCGGCGTATGGGTGTTCAAGTTGTCCAACACCACCCGAATCACCTCCGCCTCCGGATACACCTCATCCACCAGCCACTTCATCTGCCAGGCAAACGCCTCGCTGGTCCGCCGCTCCCGCACCCGCACCTCCCGCCATCCTCGCCCCGGCTCAAAGCACATCAGCAGGTGACACGTCCCCTGCCGTTCGTACTCGTAATCCTCCCGTCGCGGCTTCCCCGGCGCCGCCGGCCACGGTTCGTATACCTCCGCCAGCAGTTGCAGCGGCCGCTCATCAAAGCACACCACCGGCCGTCGAGGGTCATAGGGCGTCGCATACAGGTCCAGGATGTCCTCCATCCGCCAGAAGAAATCCGCCGTCAACTTTCCCATACACCAGTGCTTCTTCTGCCAGGGCTTAAGCCGGTTTTTTTCAACACGCGGCGCACCGTCTCATCGGAAATGCTCTCCACCACCCCCAACTCCACTAACTTGTCCGCCAAAAGTTGCATGGTCCAGTGCTCCCGCCCCTCCGGCGGGTCACTGCAGGCCAGGGCAATGAGGGTCGCTTCCCCCTTGGCATCCAGTTTCGGTTGGGCCCCCGGCCGGGGCCGGTCATACAACGCGCCCTCGAGCCCCTCTTCGACAAAGCGTCGGCACGTCTTAATGACCGTGGGCTCGCTCACCCCCAGCACGTGGGCGATCTCCTTGCGCAAATATCCCTCCGCCGCCAGTAGCAGAGTGCGGGCCCGGCGCAACACCCGCGCCGAAGCCGTGCCTTTACGGAGCATGCCCTCCAACATGGCACGCTCTTCCTCTGTAAGGGTCACCTTATACTTCTTCGGTCGAGCCATGGCCCTTCCCTCCAGAATATGTGACTTCTCAGGAGGGAAGGATAAATTAATTATCCACTGTGGTCAAGTAGTAGTAATGCAAACCCCAATATTTCAGTTCCTTGGAATTTCAAAGTGTTCAACCAGGTGACAAGCACTGTCGTGACAGTTCCCACGCCCACGCCTACGCCTGCCCTTCCTACCAACACTCCGACGCCCACTCCGCCTGGGGCGCCCAGTCTTGCCTGTAGTGTGGATTCAGGGAGTTGTAGTTGTACAGCCGATACCCAGCCCACGTGGAATTTTTCCAGCAATGCATCGAGTGTGAGCAATTTCAAGGTGTACCGGGGCGGGGATTTTCCTTATCAGGGGGTTATAGATTGTTCTGTAGGCTCGGTAGACTGCAATCTTGCGGCAAGGAGCGGGAGTTTTACGCCGCTTGTTCCCAAGAATACGGGCGTGTACACGTTGCAGGTGTCGGCAGTGAACGATGGCGGGGAGGGAGCAAAATCCGGCCCGGTTTCTGTCACCATTGACACTACGGCGCCGAGGGTGGATATGAATTGCACGCTGGCAAGCGCCACGGATAGCGGGTGTACCTTCTCGTGCCGGGCTACTGCGGGTGCGGATTCATCCTGCAGCAGTATTGAGGCTTATCAGGCTGATTTTACCGATTCCACAGGGGGCGCTTGGCTGACGCCTTGGAGGAGTTATAGCGCCGTTCATCACCTGACGATGGCGTCGGTCATGCGGGCCACGCGCGCCATGTACAGCACGTCATGAACGCGCACAATATCCGCGCCGCGATCGATACCGATGGCTATCGCAGCGGCTGTGCCTTCGACGCGCTGATCAGGGGGGAGATCGAGAGTGTACCCAATGAAGGATTTTCGTGATGGGCCAAGGAGCACGGGGTAACCCAATGCAGCAATCTCATCCAGTTGGTTGATAAGGGCCAAATTCTGTTCTACTGTTTTCCCAAATCCAATACCAGGATCAAGAATAATGTGCTCGTCGGGAATGCCTGCAGCATGGGCAAGGGCAACGCTTTCCAGCAACTCTTGTTTTACGTCCTCGATGAGATTTCTGTACTCGATACCCACGTATCGTCCTCCCAGCCGGGCTTCTTGCACCGCGTTCTTTGGGCGTGAACGATTGTGCATGAGCACAACGGGGACACCGTAGTGTGCCACTACCGATGCCATCGCGGGATCCATACGCAGTCCCCACACGTCATTGACCATATCAGCGCCAGCATCCAGAGCAGCCTCGGCTACCTCGGACTTGTAAGTGTCTATGCTAATGGGCACATCCGTAACCTCTCGTAGGGCCCGGATTACTGGTAGGACGCGCTTCAATTCCTCTTCGGCGCTTATTGGTGTCGCTCCTGGTCGGGTGGATTCACCCCCGATGTCGAGGATGTCGGCTCCCTCTTCCACAAAGCGGAGCCCCTGGCGCACGGCTGCTTGAATCCAATCGTCTGTAGTGCCTAAAAGTCCATCGCCCGAAAAGGAATCCGGGGTGGCATTAATAATACCCATAATATATGTGCGTGTGCCCCATATAAATTCTTTGCCACGCAAGCGCAGAGAACGTTGGAATTGCATCAGACGTCATCCTGCAATAAAAGAGGATACGTGGGTCCGGACATGCCAGACCCACAGATTGCGCACTTTTAGTATTCAACGACGCGGGGCAGGTTCTTGGCTTGTTCTACCCAGTCACGGACTTGGGCTAGCGTAGGGAGACGGCGGACCAACCGTTTTTCTTTGTTGATTTCCACCAACTTTTCGTACAGGTTTTCCGGATTGCGTTGTGCAAGTTCTGGAACGGTATCGACACCGGCCTCTTCGAGGAGATCCGCATATTCCTCACCAATCCCTTTGATGCGGAAAAGGTCCGCATGGTTGACCCATTCCAGGATGAGGGCAGGACTGATACCTGTCTTTTCTGCGATCTCCTCGCGTCCCTGGCGGGTGGCGCCCCGTTCCAACAGCGCTTCGACCGTGTGTATTCCCAGTTGCTTTAGTTTCTGGGCGTACACGTCACCGATTCCTTCGATTTTTTTGATAGGAGCCATGGGTGTACCTCCTTGGATGCGTAGAACACATGATAGGACTCACCTATGCTTCAGTGGTTTGTTCCCCCCTGGCAATACGGAAAGAGGATGAATTCCACCCTTTGTGCACCAAAGGAGATACCCTATTATACCCTAACACTCAGGGTTTACTGAAAAAATACTTCAAGGATGGCGAGGATTTGGTATAAGAGGAATGTAGAGGCTTTGAGAACAAGAATGAGAGCCAAAGGTGTTCTTGCCTTTGGCCCTCTCCACTAGGAAAATCTATTGTCTTACCCCTTCACCCCACCCCTTCACGCGACGTTTTCCGCATACACTACTTTTTTAACTCTATCGACGATTTCTTCTGGAGAAAAAGGTTTGGTCATGACCTCATTCACCCCTATAGCACGGGCGCGTTCCTTTTCTCCCGGTTGTTCCAGGGCTGTTAGCATGATGATATAAGGTTGTTCCGGAATTTCGGCGCTTGCCCGCAGTTCCTGCGCAACTTGGTAGCCATCCTTCTTCGGCATCATCGCGTCCAAAAAGATGACGCGTGGGCGCACCTTGCGGGCTTTCTCTAACGCTTCTTCTCCATCCGACGCGGTGACGACATTAAATCCAGCCTTGCGCAATATCATACTAAGGATTCGTTGGATCAGGGGTGAATCGTCCACAACGAGCAAAGTGTTTTCTTTCATGATATCTCCCCTTAGTGCTTGCTGTTGCCGATTGGTCCACCTTCTGGGCATTAGCATAGAGGCTTCACCTCTCATGGTCAATAGGCTGGAAGTACCATCGTTTATCGTGGTCAGGTGGACTTTTCCCCGATCTTGTGCCAGATTCTCCGATTCTAAAGTCCTATTTGGTGGCCCCTTACAAAACCTTGGTCGAGGAGTTTGGTTACTTCTCCGCAGCAGATATAATTAGGGGAGTGGAAACTGTGGGGCAATTTGCCCATTTCGGTTGTCGAGCAAATTCGCACCTCGGAGGAGGCTCAGCATGAAGATGGCAAGGCGTGGCAGTATGTCGCCTCGTGTTTGGTGGAAGCCGGGCAAGTATCTTGTACTTCAGAATGTCTCCGATGAGCATATCGCGCTCCATTTGCCCACGGGACGGCAGCGTGTGGATGTGGGGCAAAGACTCCTGGTCGCGCCGGAAATAGCTCACCATCCCGAGGTGCAAAGATATGTTCGGGAAGGAAAATTGGTGATACTCGACCACGAATGATGGGCCGTGCAAGACTGTGATGTTGTAGTTATACACTGACACCGTACAGACGAGGGCGCCATGATGCAGACACGAGAGATACATGAGTCTTCAGCTGTTGGTCAGGAGATGACCATTGACGAGCAAGTTCGTTACCTTATGCAGGGGTGCCAATACGGTCCTGAGGGGGATCCGGATGCGGAACAGTTGAAGAAGCGCATGGAGCAGGAACTGCGCGAACGTTTGGAGGAGTCCTACCGCACGGGACGTCCCCTTCGAGTGTATTTGGGCGTGGATCCACGCACATCTGACCTTCACCTGGGGCACACTGTGCCCATGCGCAAATTGCGCCAGTTTCAAGAACTCGGACACACGGCCATTTTCTTGATAGGATCGTTCACCAGCCTGGTAGGAGATCCCAGTGATAAGGATAAAGCGCGCCAGATTATGGATCTGGATACGATTATGGAGAATGCACGCACTTATACAGAGCAAGCATTTAAGATCCTCGACCGCGAAAAGACGGTGATCCGTTACAACCATGAATGGTTGGCCAAACTTACTTTTGAGGATCTCGTTCATTTGGCCTCCCACTTCACGGTGCAGCAATTCCTGGCGCGCGAGAACTTCCGTAAACGGCATGAAGCAGGAGATGCTATTTTTCTCCACGAGTTCTTCTATCCGCTAATGCAAGGGTACGATGCGGTTGCCCTCCAGGCCGATGTACAAATCGGAGGGACAGACCAGATTTTCAACATTGTAGTGGCGGGCCGAAAGTTACAGGAGGCCTTTGGTCAACGCCCTCAGGTGGCTGTCATTGTCCCCATCTTGCCGGGAACAGATGGGGTGGTGAAGATGAGCAAGAGCCTGGGTAACCACATTCCCATCATGGCCTCGCCCGAAGATATGTACGGTAAAGTGATGAGTTTACCCGATCAGGTCATGATCACGTATTTCAAACTGGTTACCCGATACAAGCCGGATCAAATTGAGCAAATTGAGAGTGATTTGAAGACGGGGCGACGGCACCCACGGGATGTGAAGATGGAGTTGGCCCGCGAAATTGTGAGCATCTTCCATGGGGAGGACGCCGCTCGACAGGCTGAAGCGCACTTTGTGCGTGTGTTCCAGCAACGGGAGTTGCCCGAGGAGATGCCCTCCTGGAGGGTTGAGGGGCCCACACCGGTGGTAGACATTCTGGCTGCTGCTGGGCTGACGAAGAGCAAGGGGGAGGCGAGACGTCTCATCCGCCAAGGCGGTGTCCGCCTGGACGACGAGAAGATCACCGATACGGAGTTCATCTTCTCCCCGGACGGGAAGGAACATGTTCTGCGCGTAGGGCGACGGCGGTTTTTGAGGGTGAGTTAAGTAAATATCTCCGGGCTACATGGACGCACTTTGAAGGCAGACCCTGGACGATTGGTGATTGTACGTTCGTCCAGGGTCTGCTTCAAATGAGTGCTGTGGGTTCATACTCTCCAAACACTTTGCGCAGCACCCCGCAAATTTCTCCAATGGTCGCGTAGGCTTCCACCGCCTCGACGAACAGGGGCATCAGCGGCGCGTCCGGCGTGCGGGCTGCCGCCTCGAGGCGTTCCAGGACGCGCTTCACGCGCGCCGTATCGCGCGTCGCCCGAACCTCCTGCAGCCGCCGTATTTGCGCCTCCTGCACCGCCGGGTCGACACGCAGAATCTTCTGGGGCTTCACGTCCTCCTCTTCCACGAACGCGTTCACCCCCACAATAATCTGTTCCCCTTGTTCCACAGCCTGCTGCGCCCGATATGCAGCATCCTGGATTTGTTGCTGCACCCACCCTATTTCGATGGCTTTCAAAGCGCCGCCCAACGCGTCTATGCGCTCGATGTACTCCAACGCCTTTGCTTCCAGTTGGTTTGTGAGGTATTCGATGTAGTAGGAACCGGCCAGGGGATCGACCGTGTCGGCTACCCCGGACTCGTAGGCGATGATTTGCTGGGTGCGCAGAGCCAGTTTGGCCGACTCCTCTGTGGGGAGGGCCAGCGCTTCGTCCATGGCATTCGTGTGCAGGCTCTGGGTTCCTCCCAGGACGGCAGCAAGAGCCTGGAGAGCCACGCGCACGATGTTGTTCTGCACCTGCTGTGCGGTCAGGGTCGAGCCGGCCGTCTGGGTGTGAAAGCGCAGGGTCATAGCGCGGCGGTCGGTGGCGCCGAAACGCTCGCGCATGATGCGCGCCCACAATCGCCGCGCGGCCCGAAACTTGGCGATTTCTTCCAGGAAATTGTTGTGGGCGTTGAAGAAGAACGAGATTTGGCGGGCAAAGACGTTGACGTCCAGCCCCGCGTCAATGGCCCGCTGCACGTATTCGATGCCGTTGGCCAGGGTGAAGCCGATTTCCTGGGCCGCGGTCGCGCCCGCCTCTCGAATGTGGTAACCGGAAACACTGATCGTGTTCCACTTGGGCACATTCTCCGCACAATAGCGGAAGAGGTCAACGGTCAAGCGCATGGAAGGCTCGGGGGGGAATATGTACGTGCCGCGAGCGACGTACTCCTTCAAGATGTCGTTCTGCACCGTGCCCCGCAATTTCTTTGGATCCACCCCCTGTTTCTTGGCCACGGCAATGACCATGGCCAGGAGGATGGCCGCGGGCGCGTTGATGGTCATGGAGATACTGACTTTGTCCAGGGGGATGCCGTTGAGCAAAATCTCCATATCTTTGAGGGAGGAGATGGAGACCCCTACCTTACCCACTTCCCCCTCAGCAAGGGGATCGTCGGCATCCAGCCCCAGTTGGGTGGGCAAATCGAAGGCCACGGAGAGACCGGTTTGCCCTTGCTCGAGAAGATACCTGTAACGGCGGTTACTTTCCTCCGCAGTGGCGTACCCCGCGTACTGGCGCATTGTCCAAAAGCGCCCGCGG
Organism: Anaerolineae bacterium; assembly: GCA_026983525.1. Classification (GTDB taxonomy): domain Bacteria; phylum Chloroflexota; class Anaerolineae; order JAADDB01; family JAADDB01; genus S141-23. The sequence continues at coordinate 7,531 of JALWHQ010000444.1, forward strand.
TACATGGTAGGCTGCACACCGCGAGTGAAGGGGTAAGCCCCCGGGAAGCCAAGGTCTTGCAGATAGTCGACGTCGAGGTCCGCGGCGGTGAGAAAGCGCGGGACGGGAATGTCCGAGGACGTAGTGAACGTTTCCTTCCGCTCGGGGAAACGCTCCAGAGCGGGTTTCAGGGTTTCCTGTTCCCAGGCGCGCTGTGCTTCACGAATGGCGTTCTTATCCTCAGCCATAGGGCCTCCCTAATTAGGGCCTATCAATGCTACATGTCCGGCAACCGAAGGACCCGCCCAGAGGCGAACGATACCGTTGGCAAACGAGATGAACACATATCCATGTAGATGTGAGACGGCTTGTAAAGGAAAAGAGAGAAACTCATCACATTCTCGGCGCCGAAGGCGCCGAGAATGAGTTTACCAACAGCATCGTGAACCCCCCGGGCTACGTCTGGGTTACCCCAGTGTTATCAGCACCTCCCCCTGTTCCACGCTTTGGCCGGGCTCGACGTGCACGCGCTGTACCGTGCCCCCGCGAGGGGCGCGAATCTCGTTTTCCATCTTCATCGCTTCCAGGATAACCAGAGGCTGCCCGTCCGCAACCTCATCCCCTTCCCGAACTTCCACTTTGACAATGCGGCCCGGGATGGGGGCCGTGATGTTCATGTCCGACGTAGTGGGCGCGGGGCGGGCGCGGCCGCCCATCAGACGCCGACGGTATTCGTCCTCGACCCGGGCAATGTACTGCTCCCCTTGCAGAAGAATGGCGTACCCATCCCGCACTTCTTCGGCCGCGAATTCGTAAGAGCGATGTTCCAATAGGAGCGAATACACCGGCTGACCCGGAATGCGCGCCAAGTCTACATCCACGGGCTCGCCATCCAAGGCAATGTTGCCCGTCTCGTCAATTTCTACTACGAACTCTTCATCGTCGACGTACACGAAATACTTCACCGTCGCAGTGCCTCCAGGCGCGCTGCCCATTTCCAAGCGGACCGGGTCGTTTGGTCTATGTGAATGTGCACGGCTGCCTCACGCGCCCGCTCGTGACTGATCAAGGCGGCGGCTATCGCGGCTACCTTACGCCCGTCCGATGGCCGCTCATGGCTCACCGTAAAACGCTCCACAAAGCGTGTGTCCAGGTGTCCGGCAATGAACTGGGTGCTGTTCATCACCTGGATGTGGAAGGGGATGATGGTCTTGATGCCCCCTATGTAGTACTCCTCCAGCGCGCGGCGCATGCGCAAGATGGCCTCCGCTCGCGTCTCTCCCCAGACGATGAGTTTTGCTACCATGGGGTCGTAGTGCAAACTTACCTCCATGCCCTCATACAAACTGGACTCCACCCGCACGCCCGGACCTGTGGGTTCCTTCAGGTAAGTCACAGTTCCGCCGGTGGGCATGAAGTTGTTGAAGGGGTCCTCCGCGGTGATGCGGCACTCAATGGCCCATCCCTTCATGTGGATGTCCTCCTGCTTCCAACGCAGGCGGCGTCCCGCGGCAATGGCCAATTGTTCCTTGACGATGTCCACACCGGTGACCATTTCGGTGACCGGGTGTTCCACCTGGAGGCGGGTGTTCATCTCGAGGAAGTAGAAGTTTCCGTCCGGGTCAAGGAGGAATTCGACGGTGCCCGCGTTGGTGTAACCGACCGCGCGCGCGGCACGCACGGCCACTTCGCCCATGCGCCGGCGGAGCGCCTCGTCCACAGCCGGGGAGGGCGATTCTTCGATAAGTTTCTGGTGGCGACGCTGGATGGAGCACTCGCGCTCACCCAGGTGGATGACGTTACCGTGTTGGTCGGCCAGCACCTGGATTTCCACGTGGCGGGCGGGTGAAATTACCTTCTCCAAGTAAATGCGATCATCGCCAAAAGCGGCCTTTGCCTCGCGGCGGGCCGAAGCAAGCGCGCGTGGAAGATCGTCCGCGCGATACACAATACGCATCCCCTTGCCCCCTCCTCCGGCCGCGGCCTTGATCATTATTGGAAAGCCGATCTCCAGAGCCGCCGCAATTGCCTCCGCGTCTGTTACATCGTCTGAAGTGCCGGGGACAACCGGAACACCCGCGGCTTGCATGGTCTTACGGGCTTCCACTTTGTCGCCCATGGCACGAATGGCCTGTGGTGGAGGACCGATGAACGTTATGCCCGCATCGATACACGCTTGGGCAAAGTCGGCATTCTCGGCCAGGAAGCCATATCCCGGATGGATGGCGTCTGCACCGGCTTCCTTGGCGACCTGAATGATGCGGTCGATGCGCAGGTAGGAGTCACTGGCCGGGGCAGGACCGAGGTGGTAAGCTTCGTCCGCGTAACGTACATGCAAGGCAGTGCGATCGGGGTCGCTGAAGACGGCCACCGTCTTCAACCCCCGCTCCTCACACGCCCGCAGGATCCGAATGGCAATTTCCCCTCGGTTGGCAACCAGGACTTTCTTAAACACGAAAATCCCTCGGTTGGGTGGATTTCA